>JAFQZS010000054.1 GCA_017405765.1 Clostridia bacterium | reverse complement strand
GTTGACGGAAATGCGCGCTAGATGCTAAACTGGTCATGGAAATTCATCTCTTTCACGGTTGATTTGGTGTGGTAACTTCATCATACCATGTTCGAGTTGAATTTCCATTCTCTTTTGTCACATATCATTTGTACCATAACATTTGAATAAAAAGGGATAGGCGGCGAAAAGCGCAGTTGTTCTTTAAATATCAGCGCTTTTGTCTTATTCTCACTGCGCAAAGCTCTCCGTTCGACAAAACGATACTGTATCGAATTCCGAAGCCTACGTCTATATTTTCCAATACGCGGGCGTTTTTAGGCAGTCTGCCGATTATTTTTGCGGGGCCCCTAGGTGAAACGATATAATGACTGATAATCTCAACTCCTTGTCATATTTTCAGATATTTACGATTTAACCGTAGCAAAAATACGTATTTCCGTCGCGTTCATACACGCCTCTTCCCTGCCGAAACTGTGCCTGAAATATAACGTCGGACGGACATTCAACGTTTCCGTAAGCCGCCGCTTTTGCGTTGTCATAGCAGCGCGAGGGGATTTTTTCTTCTGATACGCTATAAAGCCTTCCCGCACAGGCATACTGGCCTTTTCTGTATATGTTTTCACTTATCGTATCCGGAAAACGGCTGTCCGCACATCGGTTAAGAAGCACGCATGCCACAAGCTGCTGGTGACGATCGGATATCCACGACGACCCTGCCTCAAAATATACGACGCGCGCCAGCATATCAAGCTCCTTTTCTATTTCCGACTGCGCCTGCTGCCACAGAGCTTTTGCGGCGATTATAACGCTGTCGTTTTCAGTCGCGCCAAGCGCCCTTGCGTTTTCGGCAACTGCGTGCGCCTCTGCTTTCTTAGCTTCATGCGCGTCAAAATATCCCGCCTGAGCATCGAAAGATATAAACGCTGAAATTGAAAGAATGATCGCCGCCGCTAAAACAACAGACTTTTTTAAAAACATCATTTTCTCTTTTTTGAAAGTATAAAACATACCTTTTCCTCCGTTTTTTAATATAAGCAGTGCGAGTCTGCTTTTGTAAATTATGCCCTTAAATTACATGTTTTATAACTTAAGAAAAAATTATTATTGTTTTTCCCGCTTTATCCGTTGAAAGCCTACTAAAACTATGTTATTATTATGAAATAACACTTATCTTTTGAAATGTGGTGATCTGTTTGAAAATATCAACAAAAGGAAGATATGCGCTTCGCGTAATGCTTGATTTGGCCCAGCGGCGCGATGAAGGATTTATATCGCTTAAGGATATATCAAAACGTCAGGATATTTCGAAAAAATATTTGGAACAAATAGTGCCCGCGCTAAGCAAATCGGGGATGCTCATTGCAAACCGCGGCTTTTTGGGCGGATATAAGCTTGCAAGCGAACCGAAGGATTATACTGTCGGAGAGATACTCAGGCTTACCGAGGGGAGCCTTGCTCCTATCGCCTGCCTTGAGCGAGAGAAAAACGACTGTCCCAGATGTTCGGAGTGCATAACGCTTCCGATGTGGCAGGGGCTTTATGATACCATAACGGAATACTTAAACGGTATAACGCTTCAGGATATGCTGGACAAAAGCGAAAAAGAAGGAAATTTTGATTATATGATATGAGGCTTGTTTATTATGGAGAAGATATATGCAAATATAGATAAATCGTTTTTCGATAAGGTATATGACAGAGCGAACACCGGCGCCGTTAAATATGATATAACGCCGAAAGGCGTTTCGTTTCCCGATATGATACCGCTTTGGGTGGCCGATATGGATTTTAAGACTCCGCCCGCCGTAACGGACGCGCTTATAAAGTGTGCGGATCACAGCATTTTCGGATATACCGATTTGGGAGAAAAGTACAGGAGCGCCGTAGTCGGATGGTTTTCCCGTCGGATGGGTCTTAATGCCGACGCTTCGTGGATCGTACAGGCGCCGGGCGTTGTTTTTTCAATGGCTGCGGCGATACGCGCGTTAAGTCGTCCCGGCGATGCGGTAATAATATGCCAGCCCGTTTATCACCCCTTCCCAAAGATAATATTGGCAAATGAAAGAAAGCTTGTCGTTTCGGAACTTGTTTTGAAAGACGGACGATATGAAATGGATTTCAACGATTTTGAAGCTCAGATAATAAAGAACAAAGTAAAGCTGTTTTTATTATGCTCGCCGCATAATCCCGTATCGCGCGTTTGGACGCGCGCGGAGCTTCTAACTATGGCCGATATCTGTAAGAGACACGGGGTGTTAATTATATCCGATGAGATCCATTCCGATTTTATATACGAAGGCAGCGTGCATATCCCCTTTGCGTCGCTTTCGAAAGTGATATCGAATATGACCGTCACCTGCACCGCACCGTCAAAAACATTTAATCTTGCGGGGCTTCAGGCTGCAAATATGCTTATAGAAAACGAAGACCTGCGAAACAGCGTAAAAAAAGCGTGCCTCTCCGTCGGATACGGCGCCCATAACGTAATGGCGGCTTACGCGTCTATGGCGGCGTATACGCACGGCGAACAATGGCTCGACGTCCTTCTTTCCTACCTTTCGGATAACGTAAACATGCTTTCCGAGGCGCTGGATCCGACAGGCGGAAAAATATCGCTGGTGCGGCCGGAGGGCACGTATCTTATGTGGCTCGACTGCCGGGCGCTTTCGATGAGCGACGAGGAGCTTGACGACTTTTTCTTAAAGTCGGCGGGGCTTTATCTCAATTCAGGGTATATTTTCGGGCGCGGCGGCAGCGGCTTTATGCGTATGAACATAGCATGTCCGAAAGCTGTGTTAAAAGAGGCGCTTTTGAGGCTTACGCGCGCCGTTTCAAAGCTCTGAATGATTTAAGGAGAATTCAACATGCATAATATAGTTTCTAAAATACTTCTTTACAAAAGTCTGCCGGAGTATGATGTGCTAGAAGGTATTTCGGCTGTATCAAAGGCCGTGTATGAGAACAAGTTTGACAATGGCGATATTCTTATAAAACTGTATGATGAGATAAGAAAGCTGCTTAAGATGGCTTCAAAATACGGATTTGACAAAAATATCTGGCATGATTATCTTACATATCTTATCATAATGGATGAAAACCCTTTATCTCTGTCGTGCGAGAAAAACGACGCCGGCCTGGGAAGCATGGTTCATTTTGCAAAAAACGATCTGGGCGCTTTTATGAAGCTTTTCAGGTTTGATTTCGGGCCGCTTGAGAAGGCGCTGGGAACTGACGTGCTTTCCGTTATACAAAACTACGTCTCGCCGGCAATGGGCGACTTTATGTATGATCGTGCAATAAATGAAAAGGTACGCCTGCTTTCGGATAAGCTCTCCTCTTCGCCTGATGAAGAAACCTTCATAAGAAGCATAATTGAGTTTTACAGGCGTTACGGCGTTGGCTCGTTCGGTATGAATAAAGCCTTTCGGTTTGACAGTGATGAAAGCGGTAATATAGTATTCAAGCCGATAAGCAACATGGTAAAAGTTAGTTTTTCCGATATAATCGGCTATGAGATACAAAAAGCAAAGCTTATAGAAAACACGCGCGCATTCGTTTTGGGCAAACGCGCGAACAACGTGCTTCTGTACGGCGACAGCGGCACCGGCAAATCGACGAGCATAAAGGCTGTAGTAAACGAATTTTATGCGGACGGGCTTAGAATGATCGAGATATATAAGCATCAGTTCAAGGATCTGTCTTTGCTAGTATCGCAGATAAAGTCGCGCAATTATAAGTTCATAATATATATGGACGATCTTTCCTTTGAAGATAACGAAACGGAGTATAAATTTTTAAAAGCCGTTATCGAGGGCGGCATGGAGACCGTGCCCGAAAATATTCTGATATATGCTACGTCCAACCGCCGCCACCTTATACGGGAGATATGGCGCGACAGAAACGACGTAGAGGTGACCGAGGCTGATGTGCATCATTCCGATACTATCGAGGAAAAGCTGTCTTTGGCGCACCGCTTCGGCGTAACGATAAACTTCTCAAAGCCTACGAGGGCGCAGTATATCGACATAGTTTCAAAGCTTGCCGAGAAGAACGGGCTGAAAATTGATAAAGCGGAGCTTAAAAAAGAAGCCGACAGATGGGAAATGGCGCACGGCGGCCTCTCGGGCAGAACGGCGCAGCAGTTTATAAATTATCTTTTGGGGAAGTAAGGCTTTGTAAGGCAAGCCCGGAAGGCAGACGGGAAATTTAATAAAGCAAAAAAGGGACTGCAGCGAAATAAAAATCGGGTCTGTCCCAAAATTTGTGTAAAGCCCGAAGCATGGTGTAAAACAGAGCAAAAATAATATATTGCGGGAGGGCGGATTATTCCGGCCTCCCTTTCTTGCAGTATAAGCGGGAACGGAATGCATGTCAAGGGCGGC
>JAFQZS010000053.1 GCA_017405765.1 Clostridia bacterium | reverse complement strand
TTCCGAGGAGCTTACCGAGGAGCAGATAAATGAGATCAGGGCGCAGACCGTTAAGGCAGGCGACTGGGCGCTTATTACCCTTAAGCCGTTTATTTCCGAGGAAACGCTTACCGTAACGATGAAGAACGGCGATTCGTTCACGATAAATGTGACCGACTCTCAGATAAAGAAGACCGTTATAACGGCATCCGGCGAGAAATATGAGATAACCTTGACGTACGGGCCCGATGCCGAAATACCCGAAGGCGCAGACCTTTCGGTGCGCGAGATCCTGGATACCCAGGACAGCGAATCGGGTGAGAACGGCGAATATACGGAGTATCTCGCAAAATCGGCGGATAAGCTCAATCACAGCGAAGATGAAGTGAAGTATGCGCGTTACTTTGACATTTCCATAGTTGACGCGGAAGGAAACGAGGTGCATCCTGCGAGCGCTGTAGAGGTAAGGATAACCCTTGCGGACCGCGAAGCTTCCGAAAGACCCGTTGTTCTCCATTTCGACAGCGATAAAGACGATACCGTGGTTATGCGTTCGAACGACAACGGCGAGACCCTCAGATTCACAACGACGGGCTTCTCCGTATACGGCGTTGTAGTTGTCGAAGCAGAGGAAGGCGTGTTCGAATTCCGCGGCGAGGGATATACCGTGCGCGTTTCCTACACCGAGGAGGCAGAGATACCGATAGGCACTTTGCTTGAAGTGAGCGAGATAGAATTTGGCTCAGACGAGTATCTTAAGCGTCTCGGTCAGGCATGGAGCGAAGTTAATAAAGAATATCTTGAAGCGAAGAAGACGGGCGGCAATCCCAGTGTTCCTCTTGTAAATCTCAATACCGCAGTATTCTTCAATATCACGCTTACATATAACGGTGAAGAGATAGAGCCCAAGGTCCCCGTACAGGTAGAGATCGACTACGACAACGGTCTGTACGCGGGCGGCGCGACCGAGTTCGGCGTGGCTCATTACAAGGCCGAAAACGAGATAGAGCTTATCGAGGATGTTGAGACTGTCGTTGAAGACGATAAGGTATTAAGCTATACTTACGAGCAGGGCAGCTTCTCCGACGTGGGCACATATGCGGCTCGGGAGATGCAGCCTATGCCGATGCAGGCGAACCTCGCGCCCGGCCCCGATGATGCGGGCGGCGGACGCTTATTGGAAACTGCAGGCCTCTCCGATGCGACCTTGGAAGAGATCGTTCGCTCCGCTTCGGATTCGTCGGGGTTGCTTCGCGCGGCAGGCGACACAGAAGAGCCTTACACCAACGATAACAGCGGTGTTGTAAGACCTGAAGCAGAAAAGCTGCTTGAGGCAAATGAAGACGAGAACCATGTCAAGGACGGCACATATACGCTTACGCTGAGCGTAACAGGTCATTCGCAGATAACGCATACCATTGAGACCCAAAAGTCCAACGTGCTCTTCGTAATGGACCGCTCCAGCAGTATGATCACGAACCTCGTTGATACCGAAACCGAAACGTTCTGGTATTACGGCACATGGCAGAGCGGCGAAACTGCTTTCAGAGGAGACATAGGCCCTGATTCCGGTTATACGTTCTACGGCGTGATCGACGGCGAATACGTTGAACTGAATACAAGTTATACCTATTGGAACGGGAATTATCAGCAAACGGTAGGCGGTTGGGGCTGGGACAACTATCATCTGTACTATGAGGACGGAAATAACGGATTTGTAGAATATCCCATAGGTTCGCCGCTTTATGTCAAGAGCAGTAAAACGCGAATGGTTGCCGAGCAGGAGGCTTTAAGCACCATATTCAGCCAGCTTATGGACTTGAACGATGAAAGCGGCGAGGATGCAGACGTTGTCGAGATCTCTCTTATAAGCTTCGGCGACGAGAGATTTGACAAAAAGAGCTGGAGCAGCGAAACAGAGCTTGGCTCGCAGTGGCAGAGCGGAAGAGATCCGACTACTCTTAATGCCGTAGCCTCGAGCAACCGCTACACCAGCGGCACGAACTGGGAAGACGCGCTGCAATATGCAAAAGAAATCATAACCGCGAAAAAGACTGCGGACGAAGCTAACGGCAACACCGGCGAAGACTATTACGTTGTCTTCCTTACAGACGGCGAGCCGACTGCGGTCCATGGCGAATCCGGCGGCGCTTATCATAGAGATTCGGACGGTCTGGGCGGCGGGTGCATAGCTGCTTATGAAGAGGCCAAGGATGAAGCAAAAGATCTTGTAGACAACGGCGTTAAATTCTATAACATTTTCACATACCGTCAGTCTGAGAATGCGCTGTACTCCTGGTATTTATCCAACTATGCATATACAGGCGTAAATCATAACGGAAGCGAATCGGAGGCTAAGACGCGCAACTTTATCGACGCCAAGACCATGGACGATCTGAGAAAAGCGTTCAACGACATCTTTTATGAGATCAGCGACGCAGTAGGTCACACCAATGTCAGCATCACCGATACGATGACGACTGACGCCATGGCAACGACTATTGTTGAGGGAGAAACAAGCGGATATGTTTACAAGGTAACGGACAGCTCGGATACCTTGCTGTACACAGTCACGGCGGAAGGGGATATAAGCAATCCTACCGTAACGTTCAATGTTCCGGCTTCCTCCACGAAGAATTATACCGCAACGGCTTCTACCGTGGGAGGCAAGACCGTATACTCCGTAACGACCGTGGAAGGCCAGACATATAAAATGGCGCTTGCCGATGTGGACAGCGAAAACACCGCCGATCATACCCGCGGACTTACATGGGATCTTGCTCCCGTAGGATTTTTGATGGACGGCTGCACATATTCCGTAAGCTTCATCGTATGGCCGGATCAGAAGGCATACGACTATGTAGCAGGACTTAATAACGGGATCCCCGGCTACGAATGGAACACGGGTCTTTCTACATATCAGGATCTCACAGATACAAAGGGATATGAAATAGGCGGCGTTGACGGATATCCTTCCATCGTATATTATCCTGACAGCGGTTTATATGCCGTACTTACAAATACTGAGCAGAAGCTTCATTATACCGTTACCGAGATAGTTACGAATAATGACCAAACGTCTACAACTACACAGGGGCCCTACTATAAAGACCTTGATCAGCCCGACCCCATGAAGCTTGAAGCGGCTGATTCGAGTATAGAGAAGGTGTGGAACGTAGAGAGAGACCCCAGCGTTCTTGCGCAGTATCTCTATAATCAGGACGGCACACCCAAGCAGTTCACGCTGGGATTCGATATACTTAAGGACGACGACCCCACTACCGCTGCGGATGACGAGGCTAATAAATATACGCATGTAACCCTTGGCTGGGACGGCAGCAAGTACGTGTGGCAGCTTCCCAGCGTGCAAACCGTTATATATAACGGCAATGAATGCGAGGTGGGCATGCGCTGGACGACCGACTTCTCCATTGCGACCGGTCTTATGCTGAGCGAAGACAGAATGGACGCCGACGGATTTGACAAGAGCAAATATCCTTCCGGCATGTACGACGGCACGAGATATTATATTCTCGATGAAGGCCATGACTATACGATAAAAGAAGACGGTCTCACATATCATTTTGACTTCACCGCTCCCGTTTATCATCCCATGCTTGTAGACGGCGTTTTAAGAAGCGTTGAGCTTAGCAATATCGATAAAGTCAACATGACCGCCGATATAGACTCGATGACCGCCGCCGGCGTCAATCTGTCCTCTTTGAAAATAGAGAACACCCTTCGCGGATATATGCATCTTGCAAAGAAGGTAGTAGGTAAGGACGGAAGGACGCCCGTTGAGGATGACGATACAAAGTTTGTGTATGATATCGTGCTTGAAAACGATACGCAGCCCGGTCCGTTTACCGTGGCAGGCGACCATGTTCCGTGGTACGGTATAGACGGTCTTTACTACCATGACGCCGATGATCCATACCATTACTATCAGGCGGAGCCGAACGGTACGGGATCTGTCACATTGCGCGACGAGAACGGCCCGTTCTATAGGGCGACTTGCGACGGAGACTTTGCGGAGACTGCAGAAGCCGTGCAGATCACGGCTTGGCGTACTGCGGATTCGGAGCCGGTAACGTTCTGGCTTGCCGGCAACGAAATGACGCGTGACAGTGACAACTATGTTCACGCATCGCTTTCGATCTCGCAGGATCAGGTACTCAGCATCGCGAACGTACCTGTTGAAACGCAGTATTCCATTACAGAGCAAACGCAGCAGGGCTATGATCTCGTGAGCATCCGAAAGGAAATACGTGACGGTGACACTGTTGAAAGCGGCTCCTGGGCTACGGATGAAGAGCTTGACGAGATGCTGATAACGGGTGAGATCGTTACGAACAGGGACAACTATATCACGTTTACAAATAAGATCCATTCCGCAAACGTGACAGTAAAGAAGACAGACGACAGCGGCATGCCGCTTTCCGGTGCGACGTTCACACTGACGAGGACCGCGGACGCAAACGGCGTTGCTGTGACGGATGACCCAGTTACGAAGCCCGCCGCCGGTGAAACGGATACCGCAACGTATGAGTTTAAGAATCTTGCCGACGGCAGCTATACGCTCCACGAGACGCCGCCCGCCGGATATGAGGCCATAGGGGATATAACGTTCGACGTAGTTGACGGCGAGATCACGAATATTTCAAAACCTTCGGAAGTTGAATGGAACAGCAACAGGGCTACCTTTACAGTTGAAAACAGCCCCATTGTCACATCAGGTCAGCTGACCGTGCGCAAGCAGTGGCTCGATTTCTTCGGAAATGCGACCGAGCATGAAGGTACGATCGACCTTACGCTTAAACAGTGGGTGCAGGAAGACACCTCGCAGCATACGGTATCGTTTTATTTCCGCTGCGTAGGAAACGGAAACGGCGGCACTAATTCCTGGCCTTTACCCTCGTGGACAGCCATTGCAGACAGGAGCGCAACGGGCGCCGGAGACGTTACTATTCAATGGGATTGGAACCAGTGGACGACGGAGCAGCCTTTTACTATTAGCGGACTTGGGTCAGCAACATATGAAACCTCATGGTCTCCCGACGGAGTACAATTCCAAAACGACGGTTCGGGAAAAGGCGGCAGGCAGACGCTTACGATACACAATGTCACGAGTAATCTGGTTTTATATATCCTGATCAATAACAACAATTATACCGGTACAAGCAGCAACTTGATCTATCAGCCTTCTTTTGCCGGAGTTGAGGCCGATATGGTGGAAACAGGCGGCACAAAAACCGTTACGCTCACGAGCGGCGACAACTGGTCACAGCAGTTCGAGGTATCAGGCAGCGGCCTTCTTTCGGAAAGCAGCACAACGCTTCCGCTGACTTATAACGGAAAGCAATGCTATTACACGATCGATGAGGAGACGGTGCCCGAGGGCTTTACGTTATATCAGATCACCGAGGATAAGCTCCAGTCAGGCATACTTACCGCCTACAACAAGAAAAACACCGTCGATATTTCCGTTGAGAAGGTAGACGGCAACAACGTAACGACAATGCTTGAAGGAGCAACGTTCGAGCTTAATCAGCTTGACGTAACCCTTGCAGGCGGCCGCTATCTTACCGACGGCTTATTGGGAGTTGAAAAAACGACCGGCGTGAGCGGAACGATCTCCTTTGATGACCTGGGCTTCGGCTATTATGAGATAAAGGAGACGCACGCGCCCGACGGATACATTCTTACGGGTGATAATGCGGTATACGTAAAGATCGACGAAGACGGCGTGACACGTATCGCAAAGGATGATACAAAAACGCCCGACACATGGGCAGAAGCCTCTGACAATTCGTTTGCATACGTTCGTAACGCAACCGTCACCGTATACAACAACCCGGGCGCTGAGCTTCCGTCCTCCGGCGGTATCGGAACGGGACTCTTCTTTGCCATGGGCGCGGCGCTCATGATAGGCGCGGCAGCTTGGTACACCGTAAGAAGCCAAAGAAAGCTTAAAAGAAGACGGACACGCAGATAAATATGCGCCCCGAAGCATAAAACTTCGGGTCACGTTTGCTCTGCTCTGCATATCATGCAGGGCAGGGCAATAACGATATACACAGTAATGCGCGTAAGAGGAGCTACGACGATGAAAAAAAGAGCGGCGACTGTTGTGATTGTCGTCATATTCGTTATAGGAATTTCCATACTTCTCTATCCTACGGCGTCGGATTATGTGAGTAAGCTTTCGTTCAACTCAAGAATATCCGAGTATACGCGCATAGTTGCAGGGTCTGACGAGGCCGAGCTTGAAGAGCTTTGGGATAAGGCCGTTTTATATAACAGCGAGCATAAAGTAAACCGCTTTTACGAGCCTTCGCCCGAGGAGCACGCTCTTTACGACGAGCAGCTTATCTTGAACGGCTCCAACGTGCTCGGAACGCTTCAGATACCGTCTATAGACGTATCGCTGCCGCTTTATCACGGCGCTGACGACGACGTTCTTGAACACGGCATAGGGCATATCGAGGGTTCAAGTCTTCCCGTGGGGGGTACGGGCACTCACTCGGTGCTCTCGGGCCACAGGGGCCTGCCGTCGGCAAAGCTGCTTACCGACCTTGACAAGGTGGAAGTAGGCGACATATTTATTCTGGAGGTGCTGGGGCACACGCTTACGTATGAGACGGATCAGATAGCCGTTGTGCTTCCCGACGACGTGTCGCTCCTTCAGACAGACCCCGAAGCTGACCTTTGCACTCTCGTGACGTGTACGCCTTACGGCGTAAATTCGCACAGGCTTTTGGTGCGCGGCCACAGAACAGACAATATAAGCATCCGAGTAACGCCGGACGCTCTTAAGATAGACCGCGCTGTGCTTATTCCGGCGGCAGAAGCGCCGTTTGTGATAATACTTTTGATACTTATATTTATTGACTCCAGAAGACGGAAACAAAAGGGAGTATGATAAAATGAAAACTAATTTAAAAAGAGGACTTGCGGTATTTACGGTTCTTTGCATGATCCTGTGCATAGGCGTCTGTGCCCTTGCGGCCGACGGCGACGGTGACGTCGCTCTGCCTTCGCCTCAGCTTGTCGATAAAGACGGCAATATCCTTACGGGAACGATAACCATATTCATGGAGTATAAAAAGACGGCCGTCCCCGGAGACGGCAAGGCCGACTTCTCGCTTTACAAGGTGGCAAACTGGGTACCCACCGAGGACGGCAGATATACGTTTGAGATACTTCCCGAATTTGCGGAGTGCGGAGTTGAGCTTTCCGACGATATCACAAAAACGGGAACGGCGAGCGACGCATGGCGCTTGGGCCTTTGGGCGAACACAAAGATGATAAAGCCCGACGCGACGCTTATAGTTGACAAAAAGGGACAGGTTTCATTTAAGAAGCAGGAGTACGGCTTATATCTTGTAATGCAGAATTATGCCGTATCGCCGTATAAGGTGATAAGCCCGTTTCTTATTTCTCTGCCGACATACGACGCAGAGAAGGGGACGTTTGTAGACAATATCTGGGCGAAACCGAAGGTAGAGGTAAAAAGGACGGTAAATCCGCAGATCGAGCTTATGGATAATGACAATCCGACGCCGGACAATCCGCCGGATAATCCGCCCGACAACCCGCCGGATAACCCGCCGGACAATCCGCCCGACAACCCGGATAACCCACCGGACAATCCGGACAATCCGCCGGACAATCCGGACAATCCGCCGGATATCGACATACCGCCGGACGACGTGCCTCTTTCCGACTGGCCGGGCGGAGACGAGCCTCCCGAAGTGGAACTGGACGAACCGCCGGTGCCGCTTGCGGATATGCCCGGACTGCCGCAGACGGGTCAGCTTTGGTGGCCTGTGATACTCATGTCGGCAGTGGGAGCTGTGTTCGTATTCTCCGGAATAGCAATGAAACGCAGGGATAAATATGAAAAGTAAGGCTTCACGCAGATGGAAGGTATTTGTTGCGATAGGCTGCGCGCTTCTTTGCGCCGCCCTCGCGCTTATAATCCATAACGCAGTTGAATCTGCGAACGCCGAAAAATACGCAAAAAGCGCCGTGGAGAAGTTTGAGCAGATAGTTACCGAAAGGCGGCCCTATATATATTCGTCGGCGTCGCAGGATGTTTCATGGGAGGAGTATCTTGAAAGCGGCGGCGAAACGGAAAAAACGGACGCCATCGTTACGATAGACGGACAATATTACATCGGCATGCTTGAAATACCCTCGCTCGATTTGGAGCTTCCCGTTCTTGCTGACTGGGATTATGATAAGCTTGCCATGTCTCCGTGCAGATACAGCGGAGCCGCAGTAACGGACGACCTTGTTATCTGCGCGCACAATTACAAATCTCATTTCGGTCCGCTCAGATGGATCAAATTCAATTCGGACGTATATCTGACAGACGTTGACGGAAATATCCACCATTATATCGTTGACAACATTGAAACGCTGCCCCCGGCAAATATCGAGGAAATGATCACGGCCGAGACGAGCGAAGGCGACGATATCTGGGATCTTACGCTGTTCACATGTACGCCCGGAGGCGCAAGCCGAATGGCCGTGAGATGTGTGAGAGTTTTAGACTATTAAAGCGCAGATACACGCGGTACGGTATTTACAGGCGTCAAACGGACTGTTTTTGCGCCAAGGCTTTGACGTCGGATCGGACTGACTGTAACTTTTAGTGCTTATGTCAGTCCGATTTTCTTGAGGATCAAAAAACGGCGCGTGTATCGTTATTATTGCTTTTATTTGAAATTATGATCTTTACGCCTACTAATCGTTTGCGGAGGGCTTAAAATGGTAAAAAACGATCTTCAGAAATTAAAAAGAGCGGAGCTTCTTCAGATCCTGTATGAACAGAGCAGGCGTATCGACGAGCTTGAAGAGGCTTTGGCTGAAGCGAATAAAAAGCTTGAGGACCGCAGGCTCATCATAGAGAACGCGGGTTCGCTTGCGGAGGCTGTTGTGAAGATCAATCAGGTAATGGAGGCGGCTCAGGCTGCCGCCGAGCAGTATATTTACAATATAAGGCAGGACGGTGGGAAAGAGTGAACAACTTTTTAAAAAAGGCCGCCTCTGCAAAAAATGAGCTTTTTAAGAGGCGCGCGCACAGCGAAGAAAATAAGACTGAGCCGCAGGAGCAGGATCAGGAGAACGTGGTACTGCCGTCTACCGAGCAGATAAAAACAGAGCTTGACAGAACGCAATATCGAAGCAGATACTCAAGGGTGCTTCGCAGCACGATCTATTCGCTTATAGTCGTTGCGGCTATAGCGATACTCGTTGCAACGCTCTGGCTTCCCGTGCTTCAGATATACGGCACTTCCATGGAGCCCACGCTGTATGAGGGGAATATCGTTCTTTCCATAAAGGGAAGCGAATTTGAAACGGGAGATATCATAGCCTTTTACTACAACAACAAGATACTTGTAAAGCGCGTTATAGGAAACCCTGGCGATTGGATAGATATAGACGCAAAAGGCGTTATTTATTTAAACAACGTGCCGCTTGACGAGCCGTATGTCGACGAGCTGGCAATAGGCGACTGCAACATAAAGCTGCCTTATCAGGTGCCTGACGGCAGAGTGTTCGTTTTAGGCGATCACCGCGCCACTTCCGTTGATTCGAGAAATTCAGCCGTAGGATGCGTTGCGGAGGAGCAGATAGTGGGAAGGCTTGTCTTCAGGATATGGCCGATAACGGCGCTTACGCCGCTTTAAACCATTATATACCGTAAAAAAGTTTTATTTTGCGGAACATGATCGGTTAAAAATCTGTCAAAATAAGCAAAGAGCGGTATAATAAAGAATGTGCTCATAAAATAAGCAAGAAACAACGTGTAAAGGAAAAAGCTTGACACAAAATCATTTTAAAAAAGCATACTATGTCATCGAGAACAATTGATAGTTCAAGCTTTACATGTTTTAATGAATTAGTTGGAGATCACCCGATTTTTCAGCCGAACAAAAGGCTGTTTTACAGGCAGATCTTTAGTGAGTTTTTTTTAAGTTTTAGTTTAGAGAAAAGCTTAAAGGTTTGGTTATTTCTTTTGTGAGGCGACAAAATGAAAGGCATTAACTCAGAAAAACAACTGAATTAATCAAAAGCAAGCTTAAAGACAGGCGAAGAAGAAAACAGCTTATCGTTCTGGCTTCTTTAGTCGTGTTTATTACGACTTATGCGCTTATCCTTCCGGCGATAACGCTTGAGACCCAGGCGGCGCGCGAAATGTCGGGCGTA
>JAFQZS010000052.1 GCA_017405765.1 Clostridia bacterium | reverse complement strand
GAAAATCCCCGTGTCGGTGGTTCGATTCCGCCCGGAGGCACCATTATGCGGATGTAGCTCATCTGGTAGAGCGCAACCTTGACAAGGTTGAGGTAGCGAGTTCGAGCCTCGTCATCCGCTCCAAACTTACGTCCTCGAAAGGACGTATTTTTTTGAAAAATTAGAGTTATATTTTTCAAATTGCTATTGATTTAGCTTAAACTATATGGTAATATAGTCACTGTTGGTAATAAACAGCACGGCGCCATAGCCAAGTGGTAAGGCATAGGTCTGCAAAACCTTGATCACCGGTTCAAATCCGGTTGGCGCCTCCAAATGCGGATGTAGCTCATCTGGTAGAGCGCAACCTTGCCAAGGTTGAGGTAGCGAGTTCGAGCCTCGTCATCCGCTCCAAAAAAGAACCGAAGCGTTTGCTTCGGTTCTTTTTTTGCCATATTGCGTTTTATTTTTCGCCGTTCCAGCGCTTTAAGTTGGGCAGAAAATCCCACAACATTACACGCGCGGAGAATATGTCCATATTCTGATTTGCGGCAGCCACCATAGGCGCGCAAAGCTCTATCATTTCTTCCAGAGTAAGGTCGGATGTAAATTTACCGTTCTGATAGCAATATATGCAGTAATCCTCGTTTATCGAGCCGTCTGCGTTTATGCCGTAATCGGCTTCCAGTTCAAATTCCATTCCGCAGCTTTGGCAATGTGTACTCATATAAATTCACCTCCTTTTTTGAACAGTGATTTCTTATATCTTATCTTTTATTATTTTTTAATATCTACAGAGGAACAAAGAGGCGTAGCTTTTTCATTATTCAAAAGGAAGATCTTGCAGGAATAGCTTGAAGAGGGAATGTCTGCCGAGTAAACGCCGTCGTTTTCTTCGGGACTTTTAATAAAAAGCATTTTTCCGTTTTCGTCATATGCGGCTACCCACGGACGGGCAAAGCTGTCCGCATTTTCAATGCGGAAGTTCACTCGGTTTGCTTCAAGCGTCGCCTCGGATATAGCCGCAGCGTCTCCGGGCGTGCGGACGTCTGTAAGCAGCCCCATCCAGTTGTCTCCGAAGAAACGCCAATCTCCGCGTTGATCCTGATAGAAGAGAGCGTATCTGTCGCTGTCGTCGCCGGCAATACTTATAAGTACCTGATTTATCTGCGGAGATGTATCGCTCTTTTTCACAAACGGATCGTATACGCTTTGGCGAACTGTGATCGTAATTGGCTGCGACGGAGTGTAGTTGTTTTTCGGCGTCGCGCCTCCGAGATACGCATTTCCGATATATTTGTATTTCTCGTTTTGCTGCATTAAGTCGCGCAGAGCGGATATCCACGGGTTATATTCGGAGAAAGCATAGCTTACGGGGTATCCGTCCTTATCTTTAACGCCGTTCTTTGGTGCGGCGGGATTTGTAAGGTAATCAAGCATTTCTATACATGGTCCCGGGTTTTCGGGGCTCCAGCAGCGAACAGCAAGGAAGAACAGAGCCATCGTTTTATACGGACTGTCCAGTTTGTACTGAACGATATCCTCGTAGCTTGAGGGGATAGTGGAAAAGGTAAATTTGTGCTCCTCTACAGTTACGTCGATAGGTTCGTCGTTCTCGTCAACGGCCTTCGCCGCAACGAGCGTCACTGTTTCTGTAGGTTCCGTCTGTATGTTTGCGGGATCCTCGCTGCGGATCACCTCCGGCGGGATCGGAACGTCGCTGCTCGGCGTTTTGACATTGGCAAGAAGTCCCTTCCAATTATCGCCGAATACACGCCAATCTCCGCGCTGATCCTGATAAAACAGGGCGTAGCGGTCGCTGTCGTCTCCCGGTATCGTTATTAAGACCTGATAGATAGTAGGATCGGTATCTTTAAGGCTGCCGGAATGGTAGGGAGCATATACGCTCTCTCTTACGGTCACTGTCATCGGCATACTGGGAGTATAATTGTTGGAAGGCATGGCGCCGCCTAAGTAAGCGTTGCCGATGTATCGGTATTTTTCATTTTGGCGCATCATGTCATTCAAAAATTCTACCCAGAACGGATACTCGGAAAACCCTTTGCTTAAGTAATGGCCGGTAGAATCTTTTACGCCGGAATTTGCATCCGGGTTTGTCAGGTAATCAAGCATATGAAGACAGTCGTCTTTATTTTCTGGCGTCCATGTGCGAAAAGCCATAATGAGAAGCGCCATCGTCTTGTAGGGACTGTCCAGCTTGTATTGAATAATGTCCTCATAAGTGGAGGGCACCGTAGAAAATGTAAAGGTATGCTGCTTTACATTAGTGTCGATAATGATTGGATTTCCCGCATCATCAACGCCCTCTGCCTTTGCGGGGATCTCGAGAATGCTCTCCACGGGTTCCCTCTGAGGATTAGTAAAAGTTTTGGGCATGTTTATTTCCGCAGGCATAAGAATATCCATATCCGGCTTCTTAACGTCTGTCAAAAGTCCCATCCAATTGTCGCCGTAGATCCTCCAGTCGCCGAGCTGATCCTGATATAAAAGGGCGTATCTGTCGCTGTCTGCTCCGTCAATATGGATAAGGATCTGTTTTAGCTCCGGACTTTCGCTCGTTTGGGCACAGAAGGGGTCATACACGCTTTGGCGGAGCGTTACCGTTATCGGCTCTGTCGGCGTGTAGTTGTTTTGAGGAGAGGCGCCGCCTAAGTATGCGTTGCCGATAAATCGATATTTTGTGTTCTGAGTCATTAAGTCTCTCATGAACTCACGCCAATAGTTATACTTTGAAAACGGGATCGCGAGACGGTGCCCCTCGGCGTCTGTCTCTTCGGAGTCAACATTAGTACATGTCAGATAATCCATCATTTCAAGACAGGTCTCGGGGTCTTGCGGAGTCCATGTGCGAAAAGCCATGAAAAGCAGCGCCATTGTTTTATATGGGCTGTCAAGCTTGTACTGAATGAGATCTTCGTAGCTTTTCGGAACTGTTGAAAATGTATATGTTACTTGTTCTACCGTGGTGTCGATCACTACGGGATCGCCGTTTTCATCTACGCCTGCAGCCTTGGCCGGTACAAGAACGCGTGTTTCCTTCGGCTCGATCTGCGGATTTGAATACGCTGCCGGAGAGCATGTCTGCGGCGGATAAAGCTTGTCGCTTGCCGTGGTTTTCACATCGGCAAGAAGATTCTGCCAGCTTATGCGGAAAACCTTCCAGTTTCCGTTTTCATCCTGTGAAAAAAGGCAGTAGCGGTCATTGTCGTCGCCCGGCAAGCTGATAAGCACCTGCTTTTGCTCGGGCGCCCAGTCAGACGCTTCCATATAAGGATCATAGACGCTTTGGCGCAGCGTAACGGTGATCGGATCGGAGGGAGTATAGTCGTTTTCAGCTTCAGCTCCGCCAAGATACGCATTACCTATGTAGCGGTATTTATTATTCTGCATCATGCGGTCACGAAGAGCCGATATCCAGGGGTTATACTGCGAGAAGGGACAATACTCATCATTGACGGTCGCTCCCGTATCGGTCAGATAATCGAGCATCTCGAGGCATACCGATTCATCGCTCGGATCCCACATGCGGTAGGCCATAACGAGAAGAGCCATGGTCTTATACGGACTGTCAAGCTTATATTGGGAAAGCTCCTGGGCGTTCTTCGGAACGGTGGAGAAGGTGAATGTGTATTGATCTACCGTTGTATCGATCACATGACCGTGTTCGTCAAGCGCCTGTGCCGGGACCTTCGTTACGACAAGATCGGGTTCCTTCTGCGTATCTTTGGAAGGGGCAGCCAGCGCAAAAGAAGGCAGCAGCTGAAAAATGAGCATGACGCATAGAATAAATCCCAGTGTTCGCATGGTGATCCTTTTCATGGGAAATCCCCCTTTAAAAATATATTTGGTAAAAAAGGCGTGCAAACAGTTTTTTATCCTTTTCGTATAAATTATATCACATATTGCTTACAGAACAAGCATAAATTGCGAATAGCAAGGCGTTTTGGATATATCTGCGGGAGGTTTTTTATGAAAAAAGATAAAAAGTTTTTTGCTCTGAAGCTTGATCTGAAAGACGGGAAAGTACGCCTGTTTGTTTTTATTTCGGCAGCGCTTTTTTTGTCGCTTTACGTCTGGCAGCTTGGCGCTTTTTATACGGATAAAACCGTTTCTTCGCTTTCGGAGGATAAACAAGCAGCGCGTGCGCTTATTGTTATTGATGCGGGGCACGGAGGCGTCGACGGGGGCGCCGTATCGCCGGGCGGCACTTTGGAAAAGGACATAAATCTGGCTGTTGCGCTTAATTTACGCTCGATTTTGATTTTAAACGGATTTGATGTTATAATGACCAGGGAAAGCGATATTTCAATATATGATCCCGAAGCGGAAAACGGAAGCATACATGATAAAAAGGTATCCGACATAAACAACAGGATCGCCATACTGCGCGAGCATCCTGACGCTATACTTATAAGCATACATCAGAATACCTTTTTTGATCCCTCTGTTTGCGGGACGCAGGTCTTTTATGTAAAAAACGAACAGAGCCGCAGACTTGCCGGGATAATGCAGGAATGTCTCTCGTCGGGGCTGAAAGAGGATAAGCAAAAAGCGCCTAAAGAAGCATATGATACGATAAAGCTTATGAATTCCATTGACAATACAGGCGTTTTGGTTGAATGCGGCTTTCTTTCAAATCCCGACGATGAAGCGAAGCTTTTAAGAGAGGACTATAGGGAGCAAATAGCCGTTTGCATACTTAATGCGTTGAACGAATTTTTAAATGAAACAGGGCGTGAATGAGCACGATGAAGAGTAAAATCGAGAAGAATAAGCTTATTATGCTTTTTTTAATATTTTTTAAAGTGGGGCTCTTTACGATCGGCGGGGGGCTTGCAATGATACCGCTTTACAGACAGGAATTCTCTGAAAAAAGAGACTGGCTTACAGATGAGGAAATGGTCGATATAATCGCTATGACTCAGTCGCTGCCGGGTGTTATGGCAATAAATTCAGCCGCATTTGTGGGATATCGCATATCAAAGCTGCGCGGTGCAATAATTGCGGCTTTGGGCGCGCTTCTTCCGTCTGTTATAATAATACTTGCCGTAGGAATAGTATATGCCAGCGTATTTCAGAACGAGTTCGTTATAAAGGCGTTCAGAGGCGTACAGTGCGCGCTTGCGGCCATGATAATCGCATCGGGAATAAAAATGATAAAGAATACGATAAAATCGGTTTTTGCGTCTATAGTAGCAATATGTGCGGGAATATGGATATTTTTTGACAGTACGGCGATAATATACGTTATAATAGCCGCCGCTGCAGCGGGAGCGATATATTTCGGCCTAAGATCGTTTGGTTCAAAGGACAAGCCTGCCTCAGGCAGTAAAGATGGGAAGGCGGGAGCATGAGAGAGCTTTGGGAGCTTATATCGGTATTTTTAAAGATAAGCATATTCTCCTTTGGCGGAGGATATGTGATGATAGGATACCTGCAGCATGAATTCGTGTCGAGAGGCTGGATAAGCGCAAACGACTTTGCAAATATAGTATCCATATCGCAGATGACGCCCGGCCCTATAGGAATAAACGCGGCCACATTTATAGGGTTTACTACAGAAGGATACATAGGCGCTTTGCTGGCCTCGGTCTCCGTTGTTTTGCTGCCGTTTATCATGGTGCTGCTTGTATCGGTTTTCTATGATAAATATAAAAGCAATAAGTTCATACAGAACATTCTAAAGGGCATAAGGCCGGCTTGCGTGGGACTTATTATCATTGTCGGCGTCGGCTTTTTTGAGACGGCCGCCGTGAACGGAGGCGGTATACTTGACGTTGTCAAAGGCGGAGCTTTGTTTGATATAAGGGCGCTTGTTTTGTTTGCTGCGTCGCTTTTTGTGCTTTTACGAACAAAAATAAGCTCTATTTGGGTAATGCTTGCATCGCTTGCAATAGGAATATTCTTATTTTGAGGTGCTTTATTATGAAGGCTAAAACGATATATATTTGTTCCGAGTGCGGCTTTGAAACGCCTAAATGGCTGGGAAAATGCCCCGAATGCGGAAGCTGGAACACTTTGGAGGAAAGCGTTGTAAATCAGGAGATAAAGACCGCAAAGGGCGCGTCCAAGGCTGTTTTTGCGGCGCGCGGGATAAGCGAACCTGTAAGACTTTCAGAGCTTAAAGCCGAAAGCGACGAAAGACATAAAACGGGCATATCAGAGTTTGACCGCGTTCTCGGCGGCGGACTTGTGACAGGCTCGGTCGTGCTTGTCGGCGGAGATCCGGGAATAGGAAAATCAACAATACTTATGCAGACATGCTTTAATATGTGTAAAGATCGTCGCATTCTTTATATTACGGGCGAGGAGTCGCTTGCACAGATAAGAATGCGCGCCGAAAGACTTGCAGGGGTCGGGATAGCCGGTTATAACAGTCTCTTCGTTGACGCGAAGACCGATATCGCGGACGTACTTGAATCAATAAGCCGCATCAGGCCCGATGTTGTAGTGATAGATTCAATACAGACGATGTACAGAAGCGATGTAAGCGGCGCGCCCGGGGGCGTTTCACAGGTGCGTGAATGTGCGCATTTATTGATAAATCGCGCCAAGTCAGAGGCGATAAGCATTTTTCTTGTCGGACATGTAACAAAGGAAGGCTCGCTGGCAGGTCCTAGGGTGCTTGAGCATATGGTGGACTGCGTGCTTTACTTTGAGGGTGAGCAAAGATTGAATCACCGCGTTTTGCGGGCCGTAAAAAACAGATACGGCTCAACAAATGAGATAGGTGTTTTTGAAATGGGCGAAAAAGGTCTCGTTGAAGTTAAAAACCCGTCGATGCTTACGCTGAGCGGAAGGCCCCAGGGCGCGTCAGGAGCGGCCATAACGTGCGCTATGGAGGGGTCAAGACCGATATTGTCGGAAGTACAGGCTTTAGCGACGCAGACCTCGTTTGCAGTACCGAGAAGGATGTGCACCGGATTTGATTACAACAGAGCATCGCTTATAATAGCGGTACTGGAAAAGCATGCGGGGATATCGCTTGCTCACCGCGACGTTTATATAAACATTGTAGGCGGGATAAAGCTTATAGAGCCTGCTGCGGATATGGCTGTTGCGCTGTCGGTCGCGTCAAGCGTTAAAAACGCGCCTCTGGGCGACGATATTATCGTTATAGGGGAAATAGGGCTTTCGGGCGAGATACGCGCCGTAAACGCGATATCGCAGCGAATTTCGGAAGGCGTAAAGCTGGGGTTTAAGCGATTTATAATCCCGCATCAGAATAAACTGCCGAACGAGGCCGATTTCGGCGACGTTCAAATATATAAGGCAAAAACGATAGCTCAGGCGCTGGCGCTTACTTTGTAGAGGACGGCTCGTAAGATGAGGGATGCTTAGGATCGCCGCTGCGTTTTATAAAATGGATGCATTCGCAGTCATGCGTAACGCGGGCGTTTTTTATATCATCCAGTGTACAGCTTCCATATATTTGATAAGCACAGTTTCTTTTGCATGTTATAAAGCTCATGAAACAACTCCTGACGGTTTGATGATTTTTCTTACAGGTATTCTTTGCGAAATGTCTGTTTTTTATAAGTTCTTCGGATATGAAGATTTTTCGGGAAATACTTGACGGGGAAGCGGAAAAAACATATGATACAATTATACAAAATAAAAATTTTGTATAATTGAGGGGAGCGCAAAATATGAATATAAATGATGAAAACACGTTTGAATTACTCGAAGATTTTATAAGCTACATCACTGTCGTAAAAACGTATTCGCCGAAAACCGTATACGAATACAGACTTGATCTTACTTTGTTTTTTAAGTTCTTAAAAATGCGGTACAAACTTGCCTCAAACGACGATGAATTTGATAAGATCGATATAAGCGACGTTGACGCCGAGTTTATAAAACGCATCAAGATCGAAGATATCCAGCGATTCGCAAAATATCTTGCCACCGAGCGTGAGCACGTTATACACTCAAAAACGCTTAAAGGAAATTCTTCACGTGCGCTTTCACGTCGTCTTTCGTGCATCAAATCATTCTTTAAATACTTAACTGCAAAGCGCCATATATTAGACGAAAATCCGGCAGCCGATCTTGACCTTCCTAAGCATAAAAAATCGCTGCCCGTACATCTTACTGTAAACGACAGCGTGAAGCTTTTGGAAAGTATTGACGGAACTTTTAAGGAACGTGATTACGCGATAATCACGCTCTTTTTGAACTGCGGCATGCGTCTTTCCGAGCTTGTTGCCATAGACATATCCGATATTAAGGATGATACGATAATAATAACAGGCAAAGGAAATAAACAGCGGACTGCATATTTGAACGAGGCGTGTCTGAATGCCTTGAAGGATTATTATCCGAAGCGTCAGGCGCTTGCGGCGTCGGCAAAAAAACCGCATGACAGAGCCCTTTTTTTAAGCCGGCTTTCACGCCGTATAAGCCCCAAAACGGTTCAGTGGATAGTAAAAAACTATATTGAAAAAGCCGGTCTTGATACGTCGAAATATTCCGTGCATAAGCTCAGGCATACTGCAGCCACGCTCATGTATCAATACGGCAACGTGGATCTTAGAACGCTTCAGACTCTTTTGGGACATGAACAGCTTTCAACGACAGAGATATATACGCATGTGCATGAGGAAAGCCTGAAAAGCGCCGTTGAAAAAAATCCGCTTGCAAAAGTGAAAAAGAAACAGACAAATGTTAAATAATTAACAATATCGGCTCTTGATTATGTGTTAAGTAAAATTACTTGCCATACAGATCTCGCTTTTCTATTAAATAATTATTATAAATTGAGTCTAAAAAGTTTTATGACGAGACTTGGATCATTACAAAAATCCGAAAAAAACAAGACCTCCGTACTCGTTGTACGGAGGTCTTCCCTGCTCTGCTTGGGTATGCGTATTACTTTATCGGATACTTTGCTATATGCTCCATTATAAGCGGTATGCATTCGTCTTCGTTCAATTCCATGAGCCAGTGGCTTGCGTTGAGCTCTACGAACTTGTACGGGCCCTTCATAAAGTCAACGTTCTTCTCTGCTGCCGCACGGCTTACCGCGATATCCTGATTGCCCCAAACGAACGTAACGGGGATAGTTACCTCGGGCTTATAATCCCAGTCGTTTTTGATCATAAGAAGCGCTCTGTACCAGTTTACGGCTGCGGTGCGAGCTTCGGGCTGAGAGAATACCGTCAGATAATCGTCGATTATTCTCTGATCAAAGCCCGCCCAATAGCCGCGGAGACGCTTGTAGTCGTCGGCTGCAAGCGACGCCTCGGGAGCGTCGGGATTCTGGAATTCTCTTATATAATGGCTCTTTGCATGCTGAGTTTCGTCGTTTGCCATAGCCCAAAGGAACGCCGGATTATAAGGATTGGACATAGAGAAAAACGCATTTATTTTGTCGGCATAAAGGTTTACCAAAGCCCAGCCGGTAGCTGCTCCCCAGTCGTGAGCAACAAGCTGGAATTTGCCCTTGCATCCTACTGCCTCTGCAATAGCGGCAACGTCGTCTGCTATGTATCTTACAACGTAGTTCTCATAACCCTTCGGACGCGCGCCGTCGGAATAGCCGCGCAGGTTGGGAGCAACGCAGCGATAGCCTTTTTCTGCCAGCTGAACTATAAGCTTTTCCCAAACTATCGAGGTTTCCGGAAAACCGTGAAGGCACATAACCAACTCGCCGTCATTGTCAAGGCCTGCGGTACGGCAGGTAAACTCAAAACCGTTCGCTTTGATTATTTCTTTTTTTAACGTACTGCTCATATTCTCCTCCTGAATGCTTATCATATGTCGTTTTTCGGAAATACTATTTTATCGGGAACTGCGCGATATGATCCATGATTATCTTAGAGCATTCTTCTTCGTTGAACTGCATGAGCCAGTGACCTGCGTTGAGCTCTACAAACTTGTACGGGCCCTTCATGAAGTCTTTTGTTTTTTCTGCGCCGGCTCTGCCGAGAGCAAGGTCGGTGTTGCCCCAAATGAACGTAACGGGAGCGGTGATATCTTTATACTCAAAGTCATTCTGGATCGCAAACAGCGCTCTGTACCAGTTTATAGTAGCGGTACGTGCTTCGAGCTTTGAGAATATAGTAAGATAATCGTCGATGACCTTCTGATCAAAGCCCGCCCAATAGCCGCGAAGACGAGCGTAGTCGTCAGCCGCCAAAGAAGCCTCGGGAGCGTCGGGCGTCTGGAATTCTCTTATATAATGGCTCTTTTTATACTGCTCCTCATCGTTTGCCATAGCCCAAAGAAATGCCGGATTGTACGGAGTGGACATTGCAACATACGACTGAACGCGATCCGGATGGATATTAAGGGTTGCCCAGCCTACAGAACAGCCCCAGTCGTGACCTACAAGGTGGAACTTCCCTTTGCAGCCTACTGCATCGGCAAAGCCTACAACGTCGTCTGCAAGTGCGTGTACGGTGTATGCCGCAAGCTCCTTCGGGCGCGCGCCGTCGGAATAGCCGCGCTGATTGGGCGCGAGGCAGCGATAGCCTTTTTCGGCCATCTTAACGATAAGATTTTCCCAGATTATCGAGCTTTCGGGGAAACCGTGGAGAAAAATAACAAGTTCTCCGTCATTGTCAAGTCCTGCCGTGCGGCAAAGATATTCAAAACCGTTTGCTTTGATGATCTCTTTTTTTAATGTGCTGCTCATATGTTGACCTCCTCATTTTATTATTGTAACAATACTTAATATGATAATTATACACAAAAATATCATATAATGCAATATGTTTTTTTATATATTGCTCAAATTTGATTATTTATTTTTCCGTTATTGGATTTTTTTTCATGCACACTCGATTTTGAAGCATTTTTTATTATTATATTTTGATATGAGTAAGGTATCTCCACGCCTTCTTCATCGAAGCGCTTCTTTATTTCATAACGCATATCGCATGCGGCGTTATATCCTTCGCTGTAAGTTTTGGTCCAGATATAGGCGCGCAGATCTACCGAGGATGAGCCGAAACCTATTACTCTTACAGTAACGCGCGGAACCTTTTTTGACATTTGCACGGCGGTTCTTACGTCCTTAAAATCGGGATGTGCGCCTACAACTTCGGATATTATTTGTATAGCCTTGTCTATATCGGCGTCGTAGCCAATGCCGACGTCGAGATATGTACAGGTGTTGTCTTCCGAATAGTTGAAGTTTTCTATTATGGAATTGCTCATAGTAGTATTTGGGATTATGAGCCTGTTGTTTTCAACAGTGCGTATTACCGTATGACGCAATGTTATATCTTCAACTATGCCGGCAAGGTTCTGCGCTTCTATGCGCACCCTGTCGCCTACCGCAAAAGGCTTAAAAATGGATATAAACATCCCGTTTACTATATTGCCCATTGCTTCTTTAGCTGCAAAGCCAAGCACTAAAACGACTATGCCGGAGCTTGCGAGCGCTGATATTGCGAACTGTTGAAGCGGCTTTATCTGCATTATTATGCCGAATATGCCGAGTATTATTATGGCTGCACGGATTATCTTTTCCAAAAAGACGAGATGCGTCTGCGTGCTTTTATTCTTTAACTGTATCCGGTTGAAAATATGGCGCACGACTCTGTATATAATTACCGTCGCAAGCGCGATAACTACTATGCCCAAAACGGTGCTTAAGATCGCGTTTTGTTCTAAATACGCAGAAATTTTTGAGAAAATGTCCATACGAAAAACTTAGCCCCTTTATTATTTGCCGCTGTCTGTATTAGGTTCGGATGCAGAGCCGTTTGGCGGTTCCGAATCATTCGTGCCGGAGTCTTTGGGCGCGCCTTGTTCCTTCAATACGTTTTCTTTGAATCCGTCGAACAGACCTACTTTATACATATTTATAAGCAGGATGAGAGCTATCGGGAAAAGTATCATGCCTAAAAAACCGAAGGTCTTAAGGCCCGCGTACATGCTGAGCAGCGTAAGCAGCGGATGAAGTCCTATCTGAGAGCTTACTATCTTCGGCTCGATTATCTGGCGGACCGTAAACAGTATTGCGTACATCGCAAGCAATGACACGCCCAATCTGTAATCCTGCATGGCGATACATATGAGCCCCCACGGGAGGAGCACGGTGCCGACGCCGAATATGGGCAGCATATCAATGAAAGCAATGACTAATGCAAGCAATACGACATAGTCAAGCCTTAATATCGAAAAGCCTATAACAAGCTCTGTGAACACGATGACGTACATTATAAGCTGCGCCCGCACATAACCCCAGATAGCCGAAAAGAAGCTGCGCTTGGCGGTGATTATGCCCGTATATATATTTTCCGGCAGCGTGCGCTTGAGCCACTCGTGTATCATATCGCGGTCAATGCTTAAAAAGACTGTCGCGATGATGGTGAAAAATATAAAAATTATAACAGACGGTACGCTTACGACTATCGTGCCCACTCCGGACAGGGCCGTTATTGCAAGCTGCTGCATATTTGTCATGTTAAGAGAGAAGTTGTTGATAAATTCGTTTATCGTTTCAACTACGTCCGGAGGCAGCGAAGAAAACAGCTCGTTGAGCTGCGCCGGTATTGCTCTTACAAAAGCTATAATGTCGTTTGCATATGTCGGTATGAGCGAGATAAGATTTGATATCTCGGTCACGATTTTAATAATAAGAAGAGTAATGAGCGTGCCCGCTATAAGCAGCATGATTATCGCCGATATAGGCTGAGATACCTTGAGAGGGACCCTCAAATGTTTATTAAAAAGCCTGGAGAGCGGTCTCGATATGGCGGAAAATATGTAAGCTATGATAAACGGCAGAAGCCATAGGAGTATCTTCGGTACAAGATAATAAATGAAAAGCAAAGCCACTATGAATAGCAGCAGATAGACCAAAAACATTATAAAGTTTATTTGTCTTTTAGAAAACATCGCTGGCAGTCCGTTTCCGTTTCAAACTTTATTTTAGACCTGAAACTTATATTTTTATTCTAATGTATAATAAAATCGTTGTCAATAAATTTCCAAATTTAAACATATACTTTTTTGGCGAAATCCTGGTGATATTTTAAGGAAGAAATTTTATAAAATAATTTCTTCTTCTGCGCGCCATAATTATTATAAAAACAACGGAGAGCAGGCAATGATAATCAGTCTTGTAAGAACAATTATCCTGTATATCCTCATAATTGCGGCATTGAGGCTAACGGGAAAACGGCAGCTTGGCGAGCTGCAGCCTTCCGAACTCGTACTTTCCATTATGATCTCAGATCTGGCGTGCGTTCCTATGGCGAATACCGGTATCCCCCTGCTGGGAGGCGTGATACCGATGGTAACGATAGTATCTATGGAAATAATTCTTTCGTTTATCATTTTAAAAAGCAACAGGGCGCGGCGCGTGATAACGGGACAACCCAGCATAATAATAAGCAAAGGCGTAGTAAATCAACGTGAAATGGAGCGTCTTCGCATAAATATCGACGATCTTATGGAAGAGCTTCGACAGAAAAACGTCGTTTCTATAGAGGAGGTAAACTACGCAATACTTGAGACTACGGGAAAGCTGTCGGTATTTTCGAGAAACGACTTAAATCCAGTGCAAAAAAGCGATGTTGATATTAAAGTTGAAAAATTCGCCTCTATCCCCGTCCCTATCATAGCTGACGGAGAGCTTGACGAAGGGAATTTAAAAAAGCTGGGGCTTGATCATGGATGGATTTCAAAAACGCTGAAGGAGCACGGGATAAAAAACAAAAAAGGCGTGCTCTATATGACCGTAGATGAAAATAAAAAGGTATTTATCATAAAACGCGACAGATCGGGAGGAAACAGCGATGAAAGCGCTTAGCGCAGGCGTTGTAATGCTTATAGGCGTACTTATACTGATATGGTGCGGCGTGTCCTTCATCCAAGGTTATACCGAGAATCTTGAAGCGCACTTGACAGAGGCGCATGATAATTTTGTTTCGGGCGATAAAAAAGCCGCGCTTGAAAGCATACGGGAGCTCAAAAGGTATTCGGACAGCTCAAGGGATGTTTTATGTATGATGATCGATCATTCGGAGATCACGCAGATAGATATGTCTATACTGCGCCTGTTAGAGCTTAGCTTATCGGACGACGATAAAGGATTTGAAACGGAAATAAGAATGCTTTCGGCGCGCGTAAGAAATATTTATTCAAGTGAAAAGCTGAGCTGGGCAAACGTATTGTAAAAAAGCTGAGCGGATAACGTGGGTCTGTCCCAAAATTTGTGTAAAGCCCGAAGCATGGTGTAAAACAGAGCAAAAATAATATATTGCGGGAGGGCGGATTATTCCGGCCTCCCTTTCTTGCAGTATAAGCGGGAACGGAATGCATGTCAAGGGCGGCGGCT
>JAFQZS010000051.1 GCA_017405765.1 Clostridia bacterium | reverse complement strand
TGCAGCAATTCACGAATTTTCTCCCTCCGTGCTCGTTCCTCGGAACTGCGTTTTCTTCTGCTGCTCATAATTAAACCTCCAATATGGTGCTTCTATTTTACACCTTATCGGAGGTTTACACAATTTTCGGGACGGCCTCCATTTGTGAAACTATTTCTTTCCTTTTTTAATAGTTGCGTTGGTTTCTTCAAACGGAGTGAGATATCTCTCTGCACTAATTAAATACCATTGTTTATCAAGGAAAATCTGATTCATTTATGGGTTGAGTTGCTAAGTTGCCGTTGGGCTGTGCAAAAAGCTCTAATGTATATCCGTAAGCATTATTCGTATCTTTAGAAAAGGAAAAGTTTTCTTCGACTTTATAGTACTGCGTCTGTTCTCCAAATTTCAAAGCCAATCCATACCATTTTTCACCGCAACAATAGTATATTTGATATGTTCCAATAGGTACCTTAACGTCAACCGTTGAATTTGGAGACACATAAAAGGCCATATTGTCATTCTTTGAGGCGGATAAACTTTTAAGATATACATAATATGCGTATTCACCTTTCACAGATACTGTTAACGGCGCAATTCGTTCAGAATAAGGGACAATAAAGAATTCTCCATTTTTAACAGGAACGGTGCTTGCTGTATCAGGGTCGGCTATATATGCGTACTGCTTCGCTTGAGGGTTATAGTAGATATCAGCACGGTTATCAGCGTCTTTTTGTACGGCTTCCATTATTGCATCAGCTCGTTCTTGCGATATTCTTCCCGATGATCTTGTTGATTCGTTTTTAGTTTCATAAGAATGTTCCGTTTGAACAGGTGAAGTTTGAGTGCTTTCCTGTTTCGAGTCTGAATCCTCTTTGGAATTAATGTTTATTTCAACTGAGCAAGCGCATAGGGCAAAGCTAAAAAGAACGGCCAAAAGAGTGGATAATATTCGTTTAAACATATTGCACGACCTCTATTCAACAATTGTTTTTTAGTTTCTTCCGATTTTTCCTAAAATACTGCTACGAGAAAAGGTTCGGCACACTTCATTTATTACGCATAGCTTTTTGACAATACTTGAATGGCAATATTGATCATATATTATTATGCATGAAATAAATTAACATTGCAATAATTAGTTATTATAAAAACAATTTCAATTTGATGAGAGGACGGCTTTATATAAGCTAATCGGTTCAGAAGACAAACACCATCCGTGCTCCCCGCCGAAGCAGAAGCTTCGGCGGGTATTATCTTTTGCTCCTCACTTCACTATGATCACCGTAAAATACCCCGCGTCGTCGGGGATATCGTCGATATCAAGCCAGATCGTTTCGCCATCCATGCCGCAGTTCATAACGGCCGCAACGCTTCGGCCGCTTTTTTTGAGAGCGGCTTTTACTATGCCTATGTTCTTTTGGGGCTTCATAAGCACATAAGCGCCCTTTTTATCGAAGGAGAGCTTATACGCGCGTCCTGCCGGTATTATAAATACGGGTTCGTCCCACGATGCAAGCGTGATCCCGAGACGCGCGGCGGCCTCGGAAAACGACGCAACGCCGCTTGCGGCGCGCGTCTCGTATCCGTCGGCCTTGAGCGCGTCGCGGATATAGCCGAAGGTGCTGTATATAGACGGATCGCCCAGCGTAAGAAAGGCCACGTTTTCGCCTCGGTCAAGGTGCGACTCTATCCTGCGCGCGTTTTCGGTGTGTATGCTCATAATGCGCGCCCTGTCGCCCGTCATCGGGGCGCGCAAAAGAAGAACGCGCTTATTCTTCATCTCGGGCACGACCGAGAGCGCCGTTTTATATGATATTGACGACTCTGCTGAAGATGCGGCGACTGCAATTATATCGCTTTCTTTTATAAGACGCACGGCCTTTAATGTCATAAGCTCGCCGTCGCCCGGTCCTGTGCCTATTCCGTATAATATCCCTTTCATGTTACGCTCCCTTTTTTATTGTATCATACCTTGTTCTCGTTTATGATACGCACGATAATATCGTGAAGAAGCTCGACCGTGTAATCGCCTATTATGGGCTCGAGGTGGCTTTCGCCCACGCCCGAATCGTCGGTAAGGAAGACGTAGTCGCCGTTAGTGCAAATTGCGAGCGCACGGCCGAAAAGCTCCGTGTCACGGTCAGCGTTAGATGCGACGACGGGAATCATCATTATGCCTCTTTGGGAGGCGGAGCGAACGGCTTCATCGATAAGTGCGTCGTACTGCGAGTGCGGAGGCGCGTCGAAAATCAGGAACGCAAGCTTTCTTGATTCGTCGCTCCAGTCGTTATTATGCGTTATCGTTTCGTCGAGAATCTGTGCAACGGCTTCGGGCAGGTCGCCGCCTCCGTCTGCGTATTCGGCCATGAGCAGGCGCGACACTTCGGAGACGTCGGAGGTAAAGCCGTTCGTCTTAGTCACGTATTCGTCCTCTTCGTCGCGGTAGAAGTTCACGCTGTAGGTTATGTTGTCGCTTCCTGTGTCGGATGCGATAGACGCAAAGTCCTTCTGAAGATACGTAAGCTCGTCGCTCATGGAGCCCGTAGTATCAACGATGAACATGACCTGAAGGTGTGTCTTCTTTTGTGCAGAAGACGTGCCGACAAGGCTTATCTCATCTGACGCACGCATAACAGACGGGCTTTGAGCGTCATCGGACGGGATGCTTTCATATGATATTTCCGCCGACGCTCCGCCTGCCGACACGGTGCGGGGCGTTTCGCCGTCATAATAGAAAAGGTATGCAACGCCGTTCTTATTCGTCAGGGCAGTCCACAGCACGCCGCCGTCATCTGACATGACGACGCTTTCGCCCTCAAGAGGTATGCCCGAATCATCGGTGAGCGTAACTTTTATGCGTCCGCGCGGGTCTATGCCGTAGGAAGGGAAGGAAATGGCACCTGAATTTACAAGATTCGTAAAAAACGGCCAGTTGTCGTTGTCGTTCCATTCTCCGGCGGTAAGCACGAAGGCCTCGCCCGGATCGACGTATATGGCGTCGGCGGGTGCAGGTGCGGAAGTGTCAGAGGGCCCGCTGCCCGTATCCGTCGTATGCGATGCAGACGCGGGATAGTAGTCTCCGCCTGCTTCGGAGGCTTCTTCGCGGACAGCGTAATCTGCGCCGTCATCCTCGGCTTCTTTTTCCCAAATGGAGCAGGCGGCAAGCGAAAACAGCATAACGAGTGATAATATAAGAGAAATGAGCGTTAAGATCTTTTTTCTTGATTTCATTACTTTGACCCTCCTTACAAGCGTTTGTCTTAAAAGACGAAAGTAAAATGAAAAAAGTTTCGCATTTTTATATACGAAACTTTTTTAGCGAAGCGGCGGGGGATACGCGGGTCAAACTGAGACGTTTCATTTTTGCGATCTTTATAGTTAAAAGAAGAAAGCCCTTGAAAATCCACATTTTCAAGGGCTTTAACTTGGCAGCGGGACTAGGATTCGAACCCAGACAAACAGAGTCAGAGTCTGTCGTGCTACCATTACACAATCCCGCTTTACGACTTTCTCATAATACAACACATACTTTGATTTGTCAAGCAGTAGAGACGAAAAAATTTAATTTTTTTCTGTATCTGCGCACAAGGCGCGTTGGTTTCCATAAAAAATAATGTTTTGCAGGCTTGTCTTGAAAAAGAGCGTTTTTTAGAGTATTATCATAATATGATTAGAATAAATCGGCTAAATTCTCATAGGAAAGGAACGTGAAAGCGTATGAAGTATCTTAATCTTTTAGCGGAAAAGTATCCGAACATACAAAGCGCGATAACGGAGATAATCAATTTGAACGCCATTTTGAACCTTCCGAAGGCTACGGAGCATTTCGTGTCCGACATACACGGCGAGGACGCCGCTTTCACGCATATTCTGAATAATGCGTCGGGCGTTATCCGCGCAAAGATCGACGACCTGTTCGAAGGCAAGCTCACAGAAAGAGAGAAAAAAAGCCTTGCCGCTCTGATATATTATCCCGAGGAGAAGCTTGAGATATTAAAGACGCAACAGGATAATCTTAATGAGTTCTACAAGATAACGCTTCACCGCCTTATTGAGGTCGTGCGCGTCGTTTCTTCAAAATATACTCGTTCCAAGGTGCGTAAGGCGCTCCCGCCCGACTTCGCCTACATAATCGACGAGCTTTTGAATTATCAGGACGACCTGGGCAATAAGGAGCAGTATTACGCAAATATCGTTTCAACTATAATAAACATAGGCAGCGCCGATTCCTTCATTTACGCCATGTGCGAGCTTATCAAACGCCTTGCGGTGGATCATCTTCACGTGCTGGGCGATATATTCGACAGAGGACCCGGCCCCGACAAGGTCATGGACGCGCTTATAAATCACCATTCGGTTGACATAACGTGGGGAAATCATGACATTCTCTGGATGGGCGCCGCGGCGGGACACGACGCCTGCATCGCGAACGTACTGCGCATCTCGCTGCGTTACAGCCATATGGCTTGCCTTGAGGAAGGCTACGGCATAAACCTACTGCCGCTTGCAAAATTCGCGCTCGACAAATACGGAAATACCGACATTTCGCGCTTTATACCGAAGAACGCCGAGTCTGAGCTTACGGGTATGGCCGCTATGATGCAGAAGGCTATGGCCGTGATACAGTTCAAGCTGGAGGCCGAAGTGATACGCCGTCATCCCGAATACGAGATGGAGGACCGCGCGCAGCTTCATCTTATCGACTACGATAAAAAGGTAATACGTATAGACGGCAAGGAATACGAGCTTTTGGACTGCGATTTTCCGACGATAGACCCGAAAGACCCCTACAAGCTTACTCCCGATGAAGAGCACATAGTCGTAAAGCTCCGCAATTCCTTTAAGAACAGCCGCCTGCTCCAGAAGCATATTCGCTTTATGTTCGCAAAGGGCGGTATGTATATAAAGTATAACGGCAACCTTCTGTTCCACGGCTGTATCCCGCTCAATAAGGACGGTACATTTGCGTCTGTGGAGATAGACGGCGTACCGTATAAAGGCAGGGCGCTGCTTGAAGAGATGGAGAAGATAGTAAGACGCGGATATTACGCGCCCGAGGGCAGCCGCGAAAAAGAGCAGGGCATGGATATGATGTGGTATCTTTGGAACGGCCCGAAATCACCGCTTTTCGGCAAAAAGAAAATGGCCACTTTGGAGCGCTACATAGCAAAGGATAAGGCGCTTCACAAGGAAGAGAACAACACCTACTTCAAGCTGCGCGACAGCGACGCTCTATGCGATATGGTCTGCGAGGAGTTCTCAATGTCTAAGGAGACGACGCACATAATAAACGGTCACGTTCCCGTAAAGGTCAAAGAGGACGAAAGCCCGATAAAGGCCGGAGGACGCCTTATGGATATCGACGGAGGCATGTCAAAGGCTTACCAGTCGGTAACGGGTATCGCCGGATATACGCTCATATACAATTCATACAGCATAAGGCTTGTTTCCCATGAGGCGTTCAAGTCGCGCCAGGAGGCGATAGAGAACGAAGCCGACATCTACTCGACCGAGGTAATACAGATAAAGACGAAGAGAAGACTTCGCGTAGCGGACACCGACGTCGGCGTAAGGCTGCAGGCGCAGATAGACGATCTTACCGAGCTTTTAGCAGCGTATAGAAGCGGCAGAATAAAAGAGCTGTTCAAATAGTCATAACGAAAAACTACCTTCACAAAACGAAGGTAGTTTTTTTCGCCTGTTTTTCATATTAACTTCAAAAAACCGTCACATTGGCGGTTTATGATATGAGCGTAAGATAAAAACAGGCAAAGGAGGCTGTACGATGAATGACTCTTACGATACTTTTGATAATACTTCTGGCAATAATGAACAGAATGCCGATAGAGAAGAGAGAAGCAATTATTCTGAAGGCGAAGACTGCAGTTCTCAAAGCAGCGCAGAAAGCGGCGCCGAACGAGGATATAGCAAAACCGGCGATGCTTCGAGCGAAGAAAACACATCATATGATCACCAAGGCGGCGAAGATGGCAAAGAGAACGCTTATTACGGCGGAGAGTATATTGAAACAAACGAGGCGCAAAGCCAAAGCCGCGATACGGACGGCGAGGGATATTCGAGGGACTACGCTGACGGCAGGTCTTCATTTAATAAAGAGAACGATAACGGCGGCGTAAAAAAGAAAGAAAAAAGACCTATCACGAGGGGCGTTATGGCAGCATGCATGATAGGGTCGCTCGTTTTAGGCATGGCGGGCGGCGCGATATCTACTAGGGTAATGATAAAAAACGATCCCACGCTCGAACCGAAGGTAATATATCAGGCCGTTGAGACGAATTTTGAAGGACAGAACATGCAGTCCGGACAGTCGCTCAGTACTGAGGATATAGCGGCGCTCGTAAGCGATTCCGTAGTTGAGATATCGACGGAAAAGACGGTGTTCGACTACTGGTTCGGCCAGTACGTGACGCAGGGCGCCGGAAGCGGCGTTATAATCTCCGAAAACGGCTACATAATAACGAACAATCACGTTATAAGCGGAGCGTCAAAAATAAGCGTAACGCTCACTTCAGGCAAACAGTACGCCGCAGAGCTTATAGGCTCAGACGAGCAGAGCGATATAGCGGTGATAAAGATAGATGCAAGCGATCTTACGACTGCGATCTACGGCGATTCCGATGAGCTTAGAGTCGGCAATCACATAGTCGCCATAGGCAATCCGCTCGGACAGCTTGGCGGCACGGTCACGGACGGCATAATAAGCGCGCTTGACCGCGAGATCGCGATCGACGGACAGAAGATGAACCTTATGCAGATAAGCGCGTCGATAAATCCCGGCAACTCGGGCGGCGGACTTTTCGACGGCAAAGGACAGCTCGTCGGTATAGTCAACGCAAAGTCGGCCGGAACGAGTATAGAGGGGCTCGGCTTCGCGATACCGATAAACGATGTAAAAGAAATAGTCGAAAACATTATGAACACGGGCCGCGTACCGGGAAGAGCGGTGCTAGGAGTTATGCTGATAGATATAAACGACGTGCGCACGGCTATGAGTTACCGAGTTCAGGAGTACGGAACGTATATTCTTGAAACTACTCCGGGCGGCTCTGCAGACGCCGCGGGGCTAAAGTCCGGCGACTACATCGTAAGCTTTGACGGAACGGAAGTGACAAACGGCACCCAGCTTAAAAACCTCGTGGAGACGCATTCCGAGGGAGATACCGCAACGATGGTCGTAAAGCGAGGCGACGAGACGCTGAGCTTTGACGTTACGTTTAAATAAAACTGACATTTTCATATTTACCCTTCCTTTCTTTAACATAAATCGGAGCGAAAGACGCTCCACGACAAAAACGGCTTAAGTGCCGTTTTTGTCGTTTTACGGGATTTTTTTGCGCGCAGGATCATTTTTGAAGCTTTACTGATGGATCATTAAATGATACAATAACATCAAAGAAAAGACTGAAGAGGGATATTATGTATAACATTTTAGTAGTTGACGACGAGGAAAGAATACGCGAGATAATAAAGAAATACGCAACTTTTGAGGGACACAGCGTAGTAGAGGCGAAAGACGGCATGGAGGCCGTGGAGCTTTGCCGCAAAACGACCTTCGACATAATCATCATGGATGTTATGATGCCGGAGCTTGACGGCTTTTCTGCCTGCAAGGAAATAAGAAAGCACGCGGACACGCCGATAATCATGCTTTCGGCGCGCGGCGAGGAGTACGACAGGATACACGGCTTTGAAATATGAGTAGACGATTACGTTGTAAAGCCGTTCTCGCCGAAGGAGCTTATGATGAGAGTCAGCGCAGTATTAAAGCGAGCAGCCTCAAAAAGTGAGAATGCGCCGGAAAAAGACGTGTTTACTTTCAAGGGGCTCTGCGTAGATTTTACGGGGCGCATAGTTACGGTAGACGATGAGCGCGCCAGTATGTCTCCAAAGGAATACGATCTTTTGTTCTACATGGTAAAGAACAGAAATATTGCTCTTTCGAGAGAGAAGCTTATCATGGATGTGTGGGGATACGATTTTTACGGCGACGACAGAACGCTAGACACGCATATAAAGCTTTTAAGAAAGAGCCTCGGCCCTTATGCGGGGCTTATCGTCACGTTGAGAGGAGTTGGATACAGGTTTGAAGCCTGAAAGCAGGAATATGCACCTTAAATGGAAGGTGTTCATCCAGTTTATAATTTTTGCCGCAGTCGTGCTTGCGTGTCTGTGGATATTTCAGATAGTGCTTTTGGACTCGTTTTACAAGCAGATAAAGATTTATGAGATACAGAAGGCGGCGGAAACGATAGAGCATAATATAGACGACGAGCAGCTTGAGGATCTGGCGATACGCATTGCGAGAGAAGGCAATATGTGCGCAGCCGTTTACGATCAGTCGTTCGAACAGAAGTTGTCGATAGATATACTGCCGGACTGCGTTATCCATAAGCTGCCGGCGTTCATTATCGAGGAGATATACGCAAGAACCCTTGAAAGCGGAGGCGAGCATATGGAGATATTCTCGCGCGAGGCGTTTTTTGACAGAAACTACGACGAGGACGACTTCCGCAAAGGAGCGCCGGGACGCGACGGAGGAATGGGCGCGTCGCTCATATACTCGCGCATAGTTAAGACCGCCGACGGCGGCGAATGCCTCGTGCTCTTGAACTCCACGATATCGCCGGTGAACGCCACCGTAAATACGCTGCGCACACAGCTTATCATAATCACGGCGATAATGATATTGCTTGCGTTCGTTTTGGCGCTAGTTATATCAAAGCGCATAGCAAAGCCGATAGTGAAGATAAACGAATCGGCGAAAATGCTGGCGCAGGGCGATTATGAAGCCGACTTTTCGGTAAACGGCAAAGAATTTCTCGAAATAAAAGAGCTTTCAAACACGCTCGACCATGCCTCAAAGGAATTGTCAAAGGTGGAAAATCTGAGGCGTGAGCTTATTGCCAACGTATCCCACGACCTTCGCACGCCGCTTACTCTGATAAAGGGATACGGCGAGATGATGCGCGACATCCCGGGCGAGAATACGGCGGAGAATATCCAGATAATCATTGACGAGACGAGCCGACTGTCGGAGCTTGTGAACGACGTGCTCGACATATCTAAGCTTCAGTCCGGCGAGCAGGTATTCAACGTGGAGCGTTTTTGCCTTACCGATATGATAGAGGAGATACTGGGCCGCTACGGAAAGCTCGTGAGCCGCGACGGATACTCGATAGATTTCGAGAGGACCGAGAACGTTTACGTTGACGCAGACGAGACGCGAATGGCTCAGGTAGTATATAATCTCGTGAACAACGCGATAAATTATTCGGGAAAAGATAAGCGCGTGCGGATCGTGCAGAGCGTAAAGAACGATACCGTATGCGTCAGCGTCATAGATTCCGGTGAGGGGATAGCCGAAAGCGACCTTCCTTATATATGGGACAGATACTACAAGGTAGACAAAACGCATAAACGCGCGCATATAGGCACGGGCCTCGGCCTTTCGATAGTGAAGCACATTTTTGAGCAGCACGGCGCGCGCTACGGAGTTACGAGCGAAGTGGGGAAGGGCAGCACGTTCTGGTTCGAGCTTAAGGCGAAAGAGACGAGCGAGATCAAATAAAAGCATTATAAAAAGGAAGGGAAGCCCCTTCCTTTTTTATATTCACGAAAGCCGTATTTACGGCCTCGACTGCCGAGTTCGTTTTTTGTTTCACATGTCGTGCGCCGCGTTCATATCATGATACCGAGGTGGTATTTATGTATATACTCATACACGTCGTATCGCAGACCGAGGCGGGCAGGATCATGAAAATGCTTGAGTCGAACGCTATATATGCCTCTGTGCGAAAGACGCCTTTCTTTATATCGCACACGGGATGCGGCTTCGCCGTAAGGATAAAACACAGCGAGCTTGAACGAGCCATGTCCGTTTTAAAACGACATAAAGCGTCATATAAAGGCATATATGAGGTCTTGGGAGAAGAGGCGCGGAGGATAGATGCATGATATATTTTGACTGTGCGGCGTCTTCTCTTCAAAAGCCTCCGTCCGTGTATGACGCGCATATAACGGCCATGCGCGCGTTTTCCTGCGGCGTAGGCCGCTCGGGATATGCGCCCGCCCTGCGCGCCGCCGAAAAGATATACGAGGTGCGCGAGCGGGCGGCGGAGTTCTTCGGTATGCCCAAACCTTGCGGCGCGGTAATTACGCATAATGCCACTCACGCCTTAAATACAGCGCTGAAGGGCACGATCTTACCGGGGGAAAGACTTGTGATCTCCGATATGGAACACAACGCCGTATATCGAACGGCGATGTGGCTTAAAAACTGCGGCGTAAAGATAGATATAGTGCATATAGCTTTCAGCGACGACGAAACATGTGAAAATTTCAGGGCGGCATTTTCGAAAGAAACGCGCGCCGTGTGCATAACACATATTTCCAATGTATTTGGAAACATTTTGCCGATACGTCGTATTTTTGAAGATGCAAAAAAGCATGGTATCCTTACGATATTGGACGCCTCTCAATCGGCGGGCAGCATTAAAATAAATATGGAAGACGATAATATCGACATACTTTGCTGTGCGGGACATAAGGGGCTTATGGGTCCGCAGGGCACGGGGCTTATGTGCGTAAACTCCGACGTTGATATAAACCCTGTCATACACGGCGGCACGGGAAGCGACTCTGTTTCACCCGATATGCCCAAGTATCTTCCCGATCGGTTTGAAGCGGGAACGCACGACACGCCGGGAATAATAGCGCTCGGCGAGGGTATGGGCTTTATTGAAAATTTGGGCGTTGAGAAGATCTTCGAGCACGAAAAAAGCATAATTTCATTTATTAAGACCGAGCTTTCAAAACTGCCGAACGTCACGATCTATGAGCGCGCACAAAACACGGCCGGCCTTTTTTCGTTTAATATAGAAGGCATAGACTCTGAGGAGACTGCAGCACGTCTTGACGCGCTGGAAATATGCGTAAGAAGCGGTCTTCACTGTTCGCCTCTTGCGCACAAGTCATCGGGAACGCTTGAATGCGGCACGGTGAGAGTGAGCGCGGGCATATACAATACGTTTGAGGAGGCCGAGCGGCTTATTTGGGCGGTGCGAAGCATCGCATAGGCGTTATTTGCGTTTCGCAGATTTTCTCAAGCTATTTTTTCATATATTGATTGCAACGTGATATATAATTATGTTATTATGTAAATATATATGTACCGATCGGGCGCGTTTGGACGTGCAGGTACAATTCGCTGAAAAGAGATCGATATATGGGTTTGTTTGAAAACATATGGAGCTATATACGACTTATATCCATCATTGACATAATCGATATAGCCATTGTCGCTTTTACAATATACAAAATAATAACATACGCCAAGGGCACGAGAGTAAGCCAGCTTTTAAAAGGTATCGTGATTCTGCTCGTCGTTATGCAGGTAAGTGCGTTCTTGCAGCTTAACGCCGTCAATTACATACTTAAAAATCTTATGCAGATAGGCCTGCTTGCTCTTATCGTCGTGTTCCAGCCCGAGCTTAGGCGTATGCTTGAAAGCGTGGGTACGCGCGGATGGGGGCTTTCGTTCTTTACACGAAATGAAAGCGGCGAGAATGCCGAAACTCTTGCCGTTATCGAAAGCGTATGCAAGGCCGCGGCGAAAATGTCGGAAGCACATATAGGCGCGCTCATCGTATTTGAAAGAAAAACGTATCTTCAGGATATTGCCAAATCCGGTACGAGGCTTGATGCGCGCGTAAGCGAGGAGTTTTTGCAGAACATTTTCTATCCGAAGGCTCCGCTTCACGACGGAGCGGCGATCATAAGCGAGAACTTAGTCGCCGCGGCGGGCTGCATACTGCCGCTTTCGCAGCAGCGCGGCATAAATAAGGAGCTGGGAACACGCCACAGGGCGGCTTTGGGCGCAAGCGAGACGAGTGACGCCGTCGTTGTTGTGGTATCTGAGGAAAGCGGCATGATATCATTCGCCCAAAAGGGCGTACTGACGAGAGGGCTTGACGCGGCCGCACTCAGCGATAAGCTTCAGGGCGCGCTTATCGCGCAAGACGAGATCATGACAAAGCAGAAGGATTTCAGGGATATTTTCATCGATTTCTTCAATCCAAAGAAAAAGAAAGAGGATAAAACCAAGGATGAATAATTTTTTAAAAAAACCTCTTGTTTTAAAAATAGTTTCTGTAATTCTGGCAGTGATAATCTGGGCATACGCCATTAACAGCGAAAATCCCGAAAGAGACAAGGATATACGCTCCGTAAAGGTAACTATCAATACCGAAGGATCAGTGCCGTACAACGCAGGCCTTGCGATAACGGAGGGAATGTCTCAGACTATCGACGTAAGGATACGCGGCCGAAACAGCGCGCTCGTCGAATACGATGCAAGCAAAATAACGGCTACCGTGGACATAAATTCGATAACGGAGGAGGGAACGTATGCTCTGCCCGTAAACGTATATGTGCCCGGAGATAACGTATGGCTTGTAAATTATACGCCGACGCGTCTTTCGTATACGTTTTCCAAGATGACTACGGCAAGCGTTCCCGTACAGGTCGTGCTTTCGGGTACTCACAGCGCAGAGTATGTGATAGACGAAACTGCGGCAACGCCGTCTTATGTAAGAGTTACGGGCCCCGTAAGTGAGGTAAATTATATTTCTTACGCGGCGCTTTATGTGGACGTTACGAATGCGGCCGGAGACATGACGTATGAAGGCGAGATCGCGCTTATAAATAAGGAGGGTGAGCGCGTACGCTCTAAAAACGTGACGTGCAGCACAGAGACCGCCGCAGCTCAAATAAAAATGAGCAGGCGAAAGACAGTGCCGCTGACATTCGATATAACGGGAGAAGCAGACGAAAGGCTGGAATTTACCATAACGCCGGACAGCGTTGAGATAACGGGAAGCGCACAAGCGGTCGACGCAGTAAGCGAAATAAACGTGGGAAGCGTTAATGCGGAGAATCTTATTGAAGGCGGAGAGGTATATCTCACTATTCCCGTACCGCAGGGAGTAACGATATCAAGCGAGGTAACGTCGGCCCGCATAACGGCGCAGACGCCTCAGGACAATGCAAATGTGAACACGCCGCTTGAAGGATATGCGTCAAAATCAATTGAAAATATTGAAATAGATATGTCGGGAATAAGCGAAACGGGGCTTTCGCCCGACGACATCACGGTATCGTCCGATACGGTAAACGTAATAGTAGTCGGCAGTATAGACGAGCTTGCCGCAGTAATGGCCGACAACATTTCTGCCGAAGCCGATTTTTCGGGACTCGGCGCTGAGGCAGGCACGTATGAGATACCTGTAAAAGTAACATTGCAGACAGACGACCCCGACAGCAACGCCGCAGTTACGGGAACATATACGATCAGCGCAGAGGTGAAATAGATGCTTGTTATAAGCGATATAAGAAAAAGCCTTGACGCGGACGACGGCGACGCGATAGAAGAGGCGCTTTCACGCCTCGGCAGCCGACGAAGCGAATGCGAACGCGCTCTCATCGTAAGAAAAGGCGTTGACGCGCGCCGCAAGAACGTAAATTTTGTTTATTCGGTGGGGCTTTTTATGCGCACAGATGAACAAAAGGCGGCAAAAGCCATAAAAGGCGCGTCTGTAAGGAGCGAATTTTCGCTCGACATACCGAAGATCAGACGCGCGCATGACGCCTGCCGTCCCGTAATTTGCGGATTCGGCCCTGCGGGGATGTTTGCCGCATTGGTGCTTTCGCGCGCGGGCCTTCACCCTGTAGTGATCGAGCGCGGAGCCGACGCCGATGCACGCATAGAGACGGTTCGCACATATATGCGAACCGGAAAGCTTGACATAAATACAAATATACAGTTCGGAGAGGGCGGCGCCGGTACTTTTTCGGACGGAAAACTCACCACTCGCATAGGCAGCCCGGTATGCGAGTTCGTTTTAAAGACATTTGCCTCTCACGGCGCGCCGGAAGAGATACTTTACCTTGCAAGACCACATATAGGTACCGATATACTAACGAATGTTATAAAGAGCATACGGCGCGAGATAATATCTTTGGGCGGCGAGGTGCGGTTCTTGTGCAGGGCAGAGAAGATAATTACAAAAAATGGACGCATATGCGGCGTTTTTACGGAAGATGGCCGCACTATTGAAACAGACACGCTGATACTTGCTACGGGTCACAGCGCGCGGCAGATGTATGAACATATTTACGAAAGCGGGATAAGCATAATGCCGAAGCCGTTTTCCGTGGGATTTCGCATAGAGCATTTAAGAAAAGATATCGACGAGGCCATGTACGGCCGATTTGCGGAGCATAAAAACTTAAAGAGCGCCGAGTATCAGCTTTCGTATCGTGAGGGAGACAGAGGCGTATACACATTTTGCATGTGCCCGGGAGGAGAAGTGGTGGCCGCATCGTCGGAGGAGGGCGCGTTTGCCGTAAACGGAATGAGCAGGCATGCGCGCGACGGTGTAAACTCAAACAGCGCCGTCGTTGCGTCGGTATCCGCCGAGGATTTCGGAAGCGGGCCGCTTGCGGGCATGTATTTCCAGCGCAGGCTTGAGAAGAGCGCATATTCGCTTGCACAGGGACGCGCGCCCGTTTCTACATTGGGCGCATATATGGGAACGGGGAAAAACGAATTTACCCGCGTTTTGCCGTCTATAAGATTCAAAACGTGTGAAGCCGACATTTCTGCGCTTTTTCCAAAGAATATAGATGGATTCTTAAAACGCGGGCTTATGGCTTTTGAACGTAAGCTTGCGGGTTTTTCATCTCCCGACGCCGTAATAACAGGAGTTGAGACACGCACCAGCGCGCCCGTGCGCATCATAAGAGACGATACGCGTCAGTCGCCGGATGTGAAAGGTCTTTACCCGTGCGGAGAGGGCGCAGGTTATGCCGGAGGTATAATGAGCGCAGCGGTGGACGGTGTGAACACGGCCATGCAAATTCTTAAAAATCTGGAAGGGTGAACGGTATGTTATATAACGAGGGGCTGGTCGTATCGCTTGACGGCGATTACGCCGGAGTGAAAATAGTAAGAGAAGGCGCATGCGGCCACGACTGCAGCAAATGCGTAGGCTGCGGCGGAGGCGAAACGACGATAATCGCACGAAACGACGCTCGCGCCTCCGTAGGCGATTTCGTCGCGCTCGAGGGCGACGGTATAATCGTGCGGCGCGCGTTTATCGTGTATATGCTGCCGATACTACTTTTCTTTGCGGGATATGCGATAGGATATTATCTTTTGGGCATGGGCGAGGGCTTATGCGCCCTTTTAGGACTTGTATTGGCCGCAGTAGAAGTGATAATAACGATGCGTTACAGCAAAAAGCAGAAAGAGAAGGGCAATATCCCCGTTATAACCCACGTGCTTTAAAACCGCGTGAACGCGAAGAAATTCTCTTTTACGTAAATCGAAAGCGTATCAAGGCTTTCCCCGCGCACTTTTGCAGCGTGATAATATACGTCAATGATCGCCGAAGGCTCGTACTGCCACGGCGATTTTTCGCATTTTCTCGCCCAGGCGAAGCAGTCCGCGCCGTCCGTTTCAATAAGTATGCGCTCGCGCGGAAGAAAGCGCGCAAGCTCGTCCGCTTCGTCCGAAAAGCCGACGTCAGGCCCCAACGAGAAGTAACAGCCCAAGTCGAGATACTTTTTCGCCATGGGGATATCGCCGTGGAACCAATGTATGCATACGTTCTTTACTCCAAAGGCCTTTATCATTTCGAGACATTCCGCCTCGCGTCCTACGGTATGTACGCTTACGGGACGGTCGTATTTTTCTGAAAGCGCGAGAAGCGTTTCAAACACTTCTTTCTGATACGGCTCCGACTCTTTCGGGGCCCATTTGCCGCAAAGGCCTATCTCTCCTATTATCCTCGCCTGACTTACGTATTTTTCAAATTCATCGGCGCGGTCGTGATAAAGATGCGCGCGCCACGGATGTATCCCAAAGGCGGCTGCGGCGTTATCAGAGCTATTTTCTATCTTGGCCGCCTCAAGATAAGTGGGCATATCCATAGCCATCATAAGAAGGCCGATCTTTTCGTTTGAGCCGCCGTTTAAAAGCACATGCATATTTTCATATGGGCCGTAGTTCTCTATGTGATTGTGTACGTCGAAATAATCGCAGGAATGCATAAAGCGCCTCCTTTGGGCTATAGTTTGCAAAAGTATTTGACAGTATCCTCGCTGTTTATACAGGACAGCGCATCGGAAAAATACAACCTTCGCTCAAGCGAGGAGTCGTATATATCAAGAAGCGGCACGAGCACGAATTTGCGCCCGAGCATTCGCGGATGGGGCAGAATAAGCTCCTCATCAAGAGATATAACGTCGTCGTAAAGAAGCATGTCTATGTCTATCACGCGCGGAGCGTTTTTATAAGGACGCTCGCGCCCCATTTCGCTTTCTGTTTCCAAAACCAAATGAAGCAGCCTGCGGGGAGACAAAAGCGTAGATACCTTTACGCAGCAGTTAAGATAATCATCGCACGGGCCGCAGTCCACGGGAGAGGTCTCATAAACATTCGATACGCTTTCTACGCGCGTTGACTCAAGCGCGCCAAGCTTTGCGACGGCAGTCTTAAGATTTGCCGTGCGGTCGCCTATATTTGAACCGAGCGAAAGATAGACCGTGCTTCTCTTTAACGAGGCGCTTACGCCTACCGCACAAAGCTCGGCGTCTATCGGCGCGCTTTCCTTGCAAATGCGTGCGCGCATTTTTACTATGCTGGGGAAGCGGCACATTATCTCTTTCAGAGCATTTTTTAAAAATACCTCTAAAAGATCGCACCTCGAATCTCTTACAAGGCCTTCAAGTGAGGAAACGAGCTTTGTATAATCTACGCTCGTCTCAATATCGTCACAAAGACGCTCGTCGTCTATGTCGGCCTGAGCCCAGATAAGAAAATTCTGGCCGTTCTTTTTTTCAAAGTCATATACGCCTATGTGTCCGAAGACTTTGAGCCTGTCTATAAATATCGTAAACATTGGCATACCTCATATATCAAGCTTTGCGCACATTTTAAATACTTTTTTTGCATGAGAAACATCATGCACCCTTATCATGTCAATTTCGTCGCGCAATGCGGCCGCTATTGTTATGGTGTTGCCGATATTAAGGCTTTGTTCATCTGCGCCTATGGTGTTTTTAATATACGATTTGTTCGACGCGCCGAGCAATATCGGTATTTTCAGCGTTTTAAGCTCGTACAGATTGCGTAAGACGTCGAAATTCTGCTCAGTGGTCTTTCCGAAGCCTATGCCCGGATCGAATATGATGTTTTCGGGCGGAAAGCCAAGATACGAAAGGTCCGAAAGGGCCATTTCGAAAAACTCGAGAACATCGTTTACTATATTTATCTCCTCGTCGATATCGGCGGGTGCGTGCGTTATTACAAGGCGCGCGCCGTATTCCTTTGCAAGCGCCGCCATTTCGGGGTTCACCCTGCCGCTTACGTCGTTTATTATCGACGCACCCAAAGACAGCGCATCGCGCGCAACTTCGGGTTTTGTTGTGTCTATCGATACCAAAGCGCCCAGCGCGCATACGCGCTTTACGACCTCTGTTGTACGTTTGAGTTCCTCCGACGCCGATACGGGCGTAGATCCCGGACGTGTCGATTCGCCGCCTATATCTATTATGTCGGCTCCGTCGAGTATGAGCTTTTCGGCATGGCGCACGGCGGAGTCTAAAGAATAGTGCTTACCGCCGTCGTAAAACGAATCGGGCGTCACATTTAAAATGCCCATTAAAACAGGCATTTTTCTTTCTTCCATCTCCATTTTAAGCCTCCTTCATAATAAGAGAAAGAGCCTCGCTTCTCGTGCGTGCGTCGCTTCGCAAAGTGCCGCGAAGCGCGCTTGTAACCGTTTTGCTGCCGGGTTTTCTTATTCCGCGCATAGTCATGCAAAGATGCTCTGCCTCAACGACTACGGCAACGCCGCGCGCATCTACGGCCTCAACGATAATGTCTGCGATCTGTTTTGTAAGCCGTTCCTGAAGCTGGGGCCTTTTTGATACGTCGTCAACTATGCGGGCGATCTTGGAAAGCCCCAGCACCTTGCCGTCGCGCGGCAGATATGCCACGCTGGCCGTGCCGACAAAGGGCAGCAGGTGATGCTCGCACATCGAGTAAAGCGGTATATCCTTGACGACGATGAGCTCGTCGTAATTTTCGTTTTCAAAAACTTTAAAATGCTTTGTTATATCGCATTCAATGCCAGCGAATATTTCTTCATACATGTTGGCAACGCGCTTCGGCGTCTCCAGTAAGCCCTCGCGGTCGGGGTCTTCGCCGATTGCGATAAGTATCTCTCGTACTGCGTTTTCTATACGCTGTTTATCCATGAAAAAACGCCTCGATTCTTTTGTTTTTCGTTTTCTTAGATTATACGTTAATCCTTTTTTTGTGTCAATTTTTTTGTATGAGCATAATTCGACGCTTGGTTTAATAGACATAGTATATCATTTTAAGAAAGACTCAAAAAAGGACGCGGGGTGACGCTATGAGCAGCAAAAGAGAAAGCGGGTATGAAAGATACGAAAGCAGACGCCGCCAAAGAACGGAAGGCATGCGTACATATGAACGGGGTGCGGGCAGTATGCGCAAAGATGAAGAAAAAGCACCAATGTCGTTTGCCAAAAAAACTGCCGTACGATTTTTTGTTTGCGTCATTATTTTTCTTTTGGCGCTTGCTTTAAAAAATGCGCACGATCCGGCGGCGGAGCGACTGCGTGAAACGATATCGGATACGCTGGGGGCAACGACGACGGCTGAGGATGTTGAAGTTTTTGCTTCGGGAGTATCCTCGCGTATAGGCGAGATAGCGGGAACGACGGTAGCTGTGTTTTCCGGACGTGAGGGCGCCGTAAGCGAAGAAAAATCTGATCATGATACCCAAAGCGAAGAAAAGTCTGTGCCCAAAGGATCGTACGATACGCCAAAAGAGGAAGAGGCGTATGACGGGGAGATGAGCGTTTCCGACTACGCGGTAAATCTTTCGTCAAGGAAGTATACGGAAATGATAGAACCGTTAAGCGATGTCGAGCTTTTCGGAGCGGCAACGGAAGCTTATGACTGCGATACGGGGGAGGCGCGTGAGGAGCTGCCGTCAAACGTCTGCAACGACAATCTTATACTGCCCATAAAGCTGATAATTCCCGTTGACAGGCACGTTACGTCAAAATTCGGTCCGCGAATAAACCCTGTTACGAAAAAAGAATCGTTTCATTACGGCGTTGATTTGGGCGCGCCGGAAGGGTATGCAGTGCTTGCACCGGCAGACGGGGTTGTAGCCAAGGTATCCGAAAGCGAGGCATACGGAATAAACATGATAATACATCACGATCACGGTATAGGCACTTTTTACGGTCATTTAAGCGAGGTGCTCGTATCGGAGGGTGAGAGCGTCAGCGCAGGGCAGACAGTGGCGCGCGTGGGCTCTACGGGGTGGTCAACGGGACCTCACCTTCACTTTGAGCTTCACAAGGATATGATGATACTTAATCCCGAAAATTATTTTGAGTTCATCTATGACTGACAAAAGGAGACGTAAAAAATGACAAAGAGAATAAAAACGGCTCTGGGAGCGTGCCTTACATTCGGTCGTGTGCAGCTGCAGTTGTCTGCGATAGCGCTTTTTTTACTGCTTTTTGTAGGCGGAAACGCTATAGTTTTCTTTTCGCTCATATCGGCTGCGGCGCTTCATGAAGCGGGGCATTTGACTGTTATAAAACTTTTGGGCTTTAAGGTGGACAAGGTAAGCGTTACTGCGCTGGGCGCGGCCATTCACAGAAAGGGACTCACGGGATTTCGCCATGACATATTTATCGCCGCCGCAGGGCCGCTTTTCAGCGCTGCGGCGTTTGCCGTTTCGTATGCATTTTACGCTTCGGGAAGCGAGAGCCGGTTTTTATCTCTTTTTTGCGGTTTAAATTTAATATTATGCCTTTTAAATCTCGTACCTGCATGGCCGCTCGACGGAGGGGTCATGCTTTTGTCGGCGCTTTATCAGAGATACGATGAAAAACATGCGCGTTTCCTTGCGTTCTATATTTCTCTTTCGGCGTCGCTTACGCTTTTTGTTTTGGGAGGCATATTGCTTTATCATACGGGGTACAACATTTCGCTCATTCTTATATCACTGTTTTTATTATATGGCGTGAGCCGATTTGAAGAGCTTGTATAACGGCCGCGATTATTATATAATAACTTTAATAAACTTTTCATTGGAGAGGCAAAATGATCGATAAAAAGCTGCGCCGCATACTGCTAAGAGTGCAAAAGCCGGCGCGTTATATAGGAAACGAGCTCGGAAGCGTGCATAAGGATCCAAGCGGAGTTGACGTGCGCTTTGCTTTCTGCTTTCCCGACTGCTACGAGGTAGGCATGTCGCATCTCGGAATAAAGATACTTTACTCGCTTTTGAACGATATGGAGGGCGTGTCCTGCGAGCGCGTGTTCGCTCCGTGGACCGATATGATAGCCGAAATGAAAAAAGAGGGAATACCGCTTTTTTCCATGGAAAGCAGAACGCCCGTATCGGAGTTTGATATTATAGGCTTTACGCTTCAATATGAGATGTCGTATTCAAATATCGTGATGATGCTGAAGCTTTCGGGCATACCCGTGCTTTCAAGCGAGCGCACGAAGGACGACCCCATAGTTTGCGCGGGCGGGCCGTGCGCATATAATATGGAGCCTATAGCCGACTTTTTCGATTTCGCCATGATGGGCGAGGGCGAGGAGATAATGGGCGAAATGATAGCGGCTTACAGGGAGTACAAGCATTCCGACATGACGAAGGAGGAATATCTTCGGCGCATATCGCATATCGAGGGCGTGTACGTTCCCTCGCTCTACGACGTAAGATATAACGAAGACAAAACGGTTAAGGCCGTTAGCCCTAAATTTCCCGACGTGCCGAAAACTGTAAAGAAGCGCATAATCGAAGATTTTGACAAGGTATATACGCCGAGAAGCGTAATAGTGCCGAACATAAAAATAGTACACGACCGTGTGAACATGGAGGTGTTCCGCGGCTGTCTTCGCGGCTGCCGCTTTTGCCAGGCGGGCATGATATACCGCCCCGTGAGAGAAAAAAGCGTAGATACGCTTATGGAGCTTGCGCGCGATCTCATTGCGCAGAGCGGCTATGAGGAGATATCGCTAGCCTCGCTTTCAACGAGCGATTATTCGCACATAGACGAGCTTCTTGACAGGATGCTCGAATGGTCGAAGGAGAACAAGATAAACTTTGCCATTCCGTCGCAGCGCGCCGACCAGTTCACGAAGGAGTTCCTTGATAAAACGACGGCCGTAAGAACGAGCGGCATCACGTTCGCCCCCGAAGCGGGAAGCCAGAGGCTCAGAGACGTTATAAACAAGAACATCTCAGAGGAGCAGATACTTAACGCCTGCCGCATCGCCCTTACGGGAAACAATACGACTATAAAGCTTTACTTCATGTCGGGGCTGCCTACGGAGACAATAGAAGATATAGACGGCATAGGAAAGCTTGCCTTCGCCGTACTTGCGCTCGGTGCGAAAAAAGGGGACAAGCCCAAAAAGTCGATAATGATAAACGTGAGTGTTTCGGCGTTCGTGCCGAAGCCGTTTACACCGTTTCAGTGGATGGCGCAGGACACGCGCGAAAAAATGCGCGAAAAGCACGTACACCTTAAATCCTCCGTAAAATCGAGAAAGATACATATAAGCTACAGCGACGATGAGACGAGCCATCTCGAAGCGGTGTTTGCGCGCGGCGACAGGCGGCTTTCGCGCGTTATTCTTCGCGCCGTCGAAAAGGGGTGTATGTTCGACAGTTGGGGAGAGTGCTTCGACTTTGAAAAATGGATGGAAGCGTTTGAAGAATGCGGCATCGACCCCGCATTCTACGCCAACCGCAAAAGAAGCTATGATGAGGTTCTGCCGTGGGATCATATAGACGTGGGCGTTTCAAAGCGCTTTCTCATGCGTGAAAACGAGCTTTCAAAGCTTGGGAAAACAAGCACGAACTGCCGCGACGGCTGCGCGGGCTGCGGCATAAAACAGGCGTTTGGAGGTGAGCTTTGTGGGACCGGTAAGACTGACGTTTAAAAAGACAGACGAGGCCGTATTCATCTCGCATCTTGACATATCGCGCCTTTTCGTGCGCGCGCTCAATCGCGCGGGGATAAAGGTGAAATACACACAGGGCTTTAATCCTCACGCTTATATAGTGTTCGGAGTCCCGCTTTCGTTAGGATATGAAAGCGTGTGCGAGCGCGTCGATTTCGAGGTGCTGTCGGGTGAGAGCGCCGACGAGATAATAAGGCGTTTGAATCTCGCCATGCCCGGCGGGATCGAGATAACGGACTGCCGCGCGCCGGTAAAGAAGTTTAAAGAGATAGGCTTTGCGCGCTGGGAGATAACAGCCGAGAAAGCCTCGCCTCTTACGGAGGACGAGCTTTCTAAGATAAGGACGCTTCTTTTGTCGAACAGCCTTATGATAACAAAGGAGACGAAGCGCACCGTAAGCGAGGTAGACTTAATGGAGAAGTCGCGCGGATTTTCGGTAATAAGACAGGACGAAAACTCCGTGCGTATTGAGACGGCGCTTTCGAGCCGTCCCGAGGACGTTTTAAACCCCGAATATGTTATTCGCGCCGTAAGCGAGCGGCTTAATATTGAATTTAGCGACGTTTTTTACAGAAGAATAGAGTTTTTAGATGAAAATATTGAGATTTTTCGCTGAAAAATCTAAAAAACACTTGCTTTTTTTTAATGTGCATGGTATTATTCTATGGTATATTGCGCTTATTGTGAAAGCGGCGCAATTTTAAGAAAACGGATGGTCCTCTGGGCGGGTGATGCGGCCCATGAACATCTATGAAAGAAGGGAGGACTTTTCAATGGATTATCTTCAGACTTTGACTCAGGATCAGATACGCACGGATATTCCCGAGTATTCCATCGGTGATACCTTAAAGATCTATGTAAAGATCAAGGAAGGCTCGCGCGAGCGTATCCAGATGTTCGAGGGCATACTCATCGCAGAACGTCACGGCGGCATTCAGAAGACTATCACCGTGAGACGTATATCGTACGGCATCGGCGTTGAGCGTACTTTCCCCGTAAATTCGCCTAACATAGCGAAAATAGAAGTATCCAGAAAAGGCCGCGTAAGACGCGCTAAGCTGTTTTATCTGCGTGACAGAGTCGGTAAAGCGGCAAAGGTTAAGGAAAAGCTTTAAGAAAAAGGGGACTTTTACGAGTCCCTTTTTTGCTTTTTATAAGCAAAAAAGAATTTGCTCCATATTTTTTCAAAGAGGTGCAAACATGGATATGAATAAACAGACCGATCCGCAATCTAGGGCGGACGAAGATAAGGAAGAAAGAAAAGGCCGCCCCTACGCCGAGGCGCTCGACTGGACAGAGGCGCTCGTATTCTCGCTCGTCGTTATTATTCTCGTATTCTCCTTCTTCGTAAGAATAATAACGGTTGACGGCCAGTCGATGGAGCGCACGCTTCACACGAGCGACAAGGTCGTGCTTACCACGATAGGATACGAGCCCGAATACGGAGATATCGTAGTCGTCAATATGCCGAACTGGACAGACAGACCTTTCATAAAGCGCATTATCGCAACTGGCGGACAGAGCGTGGATATAGATTTTTCATCCGGAAGAGTAATAGTTGACGGACAGATGCTAAACGAGCCGTATATAAATGATATAATCCGCGAAGACGTATACCAGCAGCTGGATTTCCCGCTAGTCGTGCCTGAGGGCACGGTGTTTGTGATGGGCGACAACAGAAACGCCTCCACCGACAGCAGAAGCGCCCTTGTAGGATGCGTTGATAAAAGATATGTCATGGGCAAGGCGCAGTTTAGGATATTCCCGCTCAATTCTTTGGGAAGCATATATAAGAATATGGACTGGTAAAGAACAGGAAGTTAAGATATGTCACAGATACAGTGGTTTCCCGGACATATGGCAAAAACGCGCAGGCTCATAGCCGAAAATTTAAAGCTCTGCGATATCGTCGTGGAGATACGCGATGCGCGCATACCCATATCGTCTAAAAATCCGATGATAGACGAGCTTTTAAAAGATAAGCCGAGGCTTGTGCTATTAAATAAAAGCGATATATCGGATAAGCGCATAAATGAGCAGTGGATAGAGCATTATAAGGATCTTGGTGTGCACGCCATGCTTTTTTCTGCGATCACGCCGCAGGGGAACAAGGAGACGCTGGCAAGGATACGCCTTATTCTTAAGGATAAGCTCGAACGACAGCGCGCGCGCGGCATAGTGAACCGCCCCATAAAGATAATGGTGGCGGGCATACCCAATGTGGGAAAGAGCGCGTTCATAAACTGCATTTCGGGGCGAAAGGCCATGAAGGTGGAGAACAGGCCGGGAGTCACTCGCGACAAACAGTGGATAAGGCTTTCGGGCGGCTTTGAGCTTCTCGACACGCCCGGCATACTCTGGCCGAAGTTCGAAGACGAAAAGGTAGGCCAAAGACTTGCCTTCTGCGGCTCAATAAAGGATGAGATAACCGATACCGTTTATCTTGCCGCAGAGCTTGCCGATTTTTTAAGAAAGAATTATATAAGCGAGCTTTCGCAGCGATACGGCATACCTCGGGATGAGCTTGCCGGCGCAGAAAAGTATGAGGCTTTTTCGCAAATAGGAAAGAAGAGGGGCTTTCTTTCGGGAGGCGGAGAAATTGACGAGGAGCGTACCGCCAAAATGATACTTGACGAATTCAGAAGCGCAAAAATCGGAAAAATATCGTTGGAAAAGCCGGGTGACTATATATGAGCGGCAAAAGATTCGACATGACGGCGTTCGAAAGAGAAGCCGAAAGCGCAGGTTACGGCGTCGTCGCCGGTACGGACGAGGCCGGACGCGGCCCGCTTGCGGGACCGGTAGTAGCGGCTGCCGTTATACTGCCGAAAGAGCCCATTGAGGGAATAAACGACTCGAAGAAGCTCTCCGAAAAGAAGCGCGAAGCGCTTTACGACGTTATCATGGCGCGCGCCGTTTCCGTAGGAGTGGGTTACGCCGACGAGCGTGAGATAGACGAGATAAATATACTGAACGCGGCGATGCGCGCCATGGCGCGCGCCGTTGACGATTTAAATGTCAGGCCGGATTTTGTGCTTATAGACGGAAACACCTCGCGCTTTATGGAAATACCGCACAGATGCATAGTAAAGGGCGATCAAAAAAGCGCCTCCGTTGCCGCGGCGTCGATAATCGCGAAGGTCACGCGTGACAGGCTTATGGCCGAATACGCGAAGAAGTATCCCGAATACGGCTTTGAAAAGCACAAGGGATATCCCACTCGCGAGCATACGGAGCTTATTAAAAAATACGGCCCCTGCAAAATACACAGAAAGACTTTTTTAAAAAAGATATTACCTTAAAAAGAGGTGTTTGATTTTGGACGATATAAAACGCGGAAGACACGGTGAGGAATTGGCCGTTAAGTTTTTATACGATCAAGGCTACGACGTGATAACGGTAAATTACCGCACGCGGGAAGGCGAGATAGACATAATCGCAAATGACGATACGTATCTTTGCTTTGTGGAGGTAAAGAGCCGCATCGGCACGCCCTTCGGCACGCCTGCCGAGGCCGTGACGACGGAAAAGCAAAAGAGGCTCATTAAAGCAGCCAAGCGCTTCATATACGATAACAAGCCTCCGCTTCAGCCGCGATTCGACGTTATAGAGTTGTTCGCGGACAGGGAACGCGGCGACTCCACACGCTGGCAGATAACTCACATAAAGAACGCATTCGGAGAGACGGAAGAATGATACGCTATTTCGACGCGCACTGTGATACGATAACGCGCACCGCCGACGCGGGCCTTTCAATGTACGAAAACGATATGCACATCTCGTTTTCAAAGCTTGAACGCTTTAAGAATTACGCGGGCATTTTTGCCATATGGCAGGACGACACAAAAACGCCCGCCGAGGCTTATAACGATTTTTTTAAGTATTACGATTATTTTACGGGCGAAGTTGAAAAAAGAAAGGATATCGTTGCTTTCTGTAGGGAACGCGCCGATTACGAAAATGCCGTAAAGGAAGGCAAGATCGCGGCCTTTTTATCGATAGAGGGTGGGCTTCCCTTAAACGGCCGCTTGGACAATCTCGATAAGTTTTACAAGATGGGCGTGCGCCTTATGACGCTCACGTGGAACCGCTACAACGGCATTGCAGACGGAATAACCGAGGAAACAGGGCGAGGCCTTACCGACTTTGGGCGCGAAGTTGTAGCTCATATGGGAAAGCTGAATATGCTCATCGACGTGTCGCATCTTTCGGTCCGCGGCTTTTACGATGTTATGGAGGCGCACAAAGGTATTGTTGTCGCCTCGCATTCAAACTCGATAAAGGAATGCAGCCACAGACGGAACCTTACCGACGAGCAGTTTCTTATGCTCAAAGACTCGGGCGGCGGCTCGGGCATAAATCTTTACGCCGATTTTATAAGCGACAGACAGACGGCGCACATATCCGACGTCGTACGCCATATCGAGCACTTTATGGCTCTGGGCGGCGAGGACAGCCTCTTTATAGGGGCGGATTTTGACGGGATAGAGCGCACGGTCAAGGGACTTTCGGACGTTGTACATATTGAAAACCTTTATGAGGAGCTTTTGAAGCTCAATTATAAAGAAAGGACCGTACAAAAGCTGTTTTATGATAATTTGGAAAGAATAATGCTCACCGTGCTTTAAACGCGCGGGGAAATTGGAGGTCAGAAATGAAATACATAAGCACGCGCGACACGTCTATAAACTTTTCGGCCGCACAGGCGATGAAACAGGGCCTTTCAAAAGAGGGCGGACTTTTCGTGCCCGAAAGTATAGTGCCGTTTGAGAAGGGCGAGCTGTCCGCGCTTTCGGGCAAGCCTTATCGCGAGGCGGCCTTCGCCGTAATGAGAAAATATCTCACCGATTTTTCAGACGAGGAGCTTTTCGACTGCATCGACTCCGCATACAGCGAAAAGCGTTGGGAGGCTTCGGAGATAACGCCTATCGTGGGACTTTCGGACAACGCGTATATTCTTGAGCTTTTCCACGGCCCCACCTGCGCGTTCAAGGACGTTGCGCTTCAGATACTGCCTAAGTTTTTAACGTATTCGATAAAGAAAACCGGCGAGGACAAGACCGTCGTGATACTCGTTGCAACTTCCGGCGACACGGGAAAGGCGGCGCTTGAGGGCTTTGCCGACGTCGAGGGCACTCGCATAGCCGTATTCTATCCGGATGACGGCGTAAGCGATATGCAGAAGCTTCAGATGGTGACTCAAAGCGGCGAAAACGTAAATGTGGGCGCCGTAATAGGAAACTTTGACGACGCTCAAAACGGCGTTAAAAAGATATTTACAGACAAGGCGTTCTCAGAAAAGATCGCAGGACGCGGTTTTATGCTCTCCTCCGCGAATTCGATAAACTGGGGCAGACTTCTTCCTCAGATAGTGTATTACGTATACGCTTATGCGCGCCTTATTTCAATAGGCAGAATAAATGCCGGAGACAAGATAAACATATGCGTGCCCACGGGCAACTTCGGAAACATACTTGCCGCTTATTACGCTATGAAAATGGGCGTGCCCGTAAACCGCCTTATATGCGCGTCAAATGAGAACAACGTGCTTACGGATTTCATAAACACAGGCGTTTACGACAAGAACCGCACGTTCCACACTACGATATCGCCGTCGATGGATATACTCATCTCATCTAACCTCGAACGTCTTTTGTTCGACCTTTCGGGCGGCGACGAAAAGCTCATATCCTCTTATATGAAGGCGCTTTCGGAGAGCGGAAAATATGAGGTGACGGACGAAATGAAAGTACAGATTGCACATCTGTTCTCAGCAGGCTTTACGGACGATAACGGCACAAAAGCCACGATACGCCGCGTATTTGAAGAAAAGGGATATTTATGCGATACGCACACGGGCGTAGCCGTGACGGTGTATGAGGATCACGTAAAGAAAACGGGCGACAAAACGCCCACAGTGATAGCTTCGACCGCAAGCCCCTATAAATTCGCAAAGAGCGTGCTTGAGGCGCTGGACGTAGATATTTCGGGCAAAAACGACTTTGAGCTTCTCGATATGTTAAGTGAAAAGAGCAGCGTAAAGGTCCCCGATGCACTGGGACTTTTAAAAACAAAGCCGGTGCGCTTCAATGCGAAAATAAAGAGAGAAGATATGGAAAGCTTCGTTGACGATTATCTTAAATAAACATGTATGCGGGGCGCGTATCCCGCGTCCCGCATATTAAATATGCTCAGCCCTTTTTAAAGGTTGCGCATATGGTGTCGGCCTTGGCCTTTGCCGAATGGGGGCCTACGTCTATACTGCCTGCGCAGCAGCAGTTTGACTCTGAGCAGTTGTATGCGCAGTTGTCTACCGTGCAGGTGATGCCTTCGATAACTTCCTTGTTAATGTTTACGTTTTTCACGCATCTTCACCTCCGAGGATATTATCGTCTGAAAACATGTGCAATATTCACCGGCAGCACTGCGCGGAAAACTTAATTTTGATCATACAGGTGATGGAATGGCAATTTTTGCAATAGGGGATACTCACCTCTCGTTCGGAACGGATAAGCCTATGGATGTGTTCGGCGGACGCTGGAGCGATTACGAAAGAAAGCTTAAGGAAAACTGGGAAAAGGCAGTAGGCAAGGATGACAGCGTTATAATGGTGGGCGACATTTCGTGGGCCATGAATTACGACGAGCTTAAGGCTGATTTTGAGTTTCTTGACGCGCTGCCCGGAAAGAAGTATATAGTTAAGGGGAACCATGATTTTTGGTTCGACACAATGAAGAAAAACCGTGATTTCACAGCGCGCTGCGGCTTTGGATCAATAGATTTCATAAATCACAGCTGTGTTGTGATAGAAGACACGGCAGTCTGCGGCACGAGAGGGTGGTTTGCACCCGAGCAGCAAAATACGCCACATGACCAAAAGATCTTTGCGCGCGAAATGATGCGTCTCAGGGCCGCGCTTGAAGCGGCGAAGAATACGGGTAAAACGGATATTGTTGCGGCGATACATTATCCTCCTCTTTACAGAACGTATGAATGCCCCGATATAATGAATATGCTCACAGAGTACGGCGTTTCGACCTGCGTATACGGACACATTCATTCAAGCGCGGTAAAAAATTCAATAGAAGGCACGTTTTTCGGAGTGGAATATATGCTTGTTTCGGCAGATACTATGGATTTTGTGCCGAAAAGGATACGATAGAGGCGCTTTTGTTAAATAAATAATAATATTCGGCAAGAACATTTGACAACACGGATCAAATGTATTATATTTAGATAATGCAGGTAAAGTCAATTTGAGGAAGGATGTATTAAAATGACACTTAATAAAGTGGAGAGAAACGGCAATACCGTTGAGATGGAATTTGCGATAGACCGCGCTGAATTTGATAAGGCGATCGAAAAGTCTTATCGTAAAAACGTGGGCAAAATATATGTGCCCGGCTTCAGAAAGGGTAAAGCTCCCCGCAGGATGATCGAAAAAATGTACGGAGAAGGCGTGTTTTATGAGGACGCTATAAACTTCGTTTATCCCGATATGTATGACGATGCGGTAAAGGAAGCAAAGATCGAGCCTGTTGATCAGCCCGAGGCAGACGTTGTCGATGTAGGCGAGGCAGGCCTTGTAATGAAGGCGACGGTTACCGTAAAGCCGGAAGTAAAAATCGGCGACTACAAGGGTTTAAAACTTAACCGTGCGGTATATACTGTTACCGAAGAGGAAATCGATGAGGAAGTTAAAAAGCTTGCCGAGCAGAATTCCCGCCTTGTGACCGTAGAGGACAGAGGCATAAAGAAGGGCGATACGGCCGTTATTGATTTTGAGGGCTTTATAGACGGAAAGTCGTTTGCAGGCGGCGCCGCAAAGAGCTTCTCTCTTGAGATAGGCTCAGACATGTTCATTCCCGGCTTTGAGGATCAGATGATAGACCATAAAACGGGCGAGGAATTCGATGTTACCGTTACCTTCCCCGAAGATTATCATATGAAGGACTTTGCCGGCAAGGAAGCTGTATTCAAGGTTAAGATAAATGAGATAAAAGAAAAAATAGTTCCCGAAATAGACGACGATTTTGCACAGGAAGTAAGCGAGCATGACACGATTGCCGAGGTTCGACAGGAGCTTAAGGAAAAGATGCTTGAAATGCGTGTGAGAACGGCAAATGATATGCTTGAGGGCGAGATAATCTCTCACCTTGTAGATACGCTTGAGGCGGACATACCCAGCGTTATGATAGCAAATGAGCTTCAGCAGGTACAAAAAGAGCAGGAGCAGCAGTTCATGGAGCAGGGCGTGACTATGGATCAGTATTTCCAGATGACGGGACAGGATCCGCAGGAGTTCGTTAAGCTTATGATGGATCAGGCGGAGCGCAGAGTAAAGAGCAGACTTGCCCTTGAAAAGGTGGCCGAGATCGAGAATATCGAGGTTTCCGACGCAGATCTCGATATGGAGATAAAGCGTATTGCGGAGCGCTTCGATATGGAGCCCGAGCAGATAAGAAACGTAGTGCCGCTTGATACCGTAAGAGAGGATCTGAAGACTCATCTTGCAGTTGAACATATAAAGGGACTTGCCGAGATAACCGAAATATCCGGCGAAGAGTATGAGAAGATGAAGCAGGAGGAATTTGAGGCAAAGCAGGCCGAGGAGGCTATGAAGAAGGCTGCCGAGGAATTAAAGGAAAAAGAGGCAACTGCCAAGGAGCCTGAAATAATCCACGTGACTGCTGACGACGAAACGACTTCTGAGGAGAACAAGTAAGTAAATATATTTACTTATAACCCTGTGTTTGATTTAAGTATTTAAAAACGGCAGTGGGTGACCGCTGCCGTTTTTTAAGAATTCTTATAAAGGGCGTTATTAACCCAAAGAAAGGAGTGCATGAAAATGCCTACAATGCCATATGTTGTTGAACAGACGCCGGGTGGCGGCGAGCGCGGATACGATATTTTTTCGAGACTTTTGAACGACAGAATAATATTTTTGTCGGAAGATGTAAACGATACTACCGCAAGCCTTATAGTGGCGCAGCTTTTATATCTTGAGGCGCAGGATCCCGATGCGGACATAAAGTTTTATATAAACAGTCCCGGCGGCTCCGTAACGGCGGGCTTTGCTATTTATGATACGATGCAGTATATAAAGTGCGACGTATCGACGATATGCATAGGAATGGCGGCCTCTATGGGCGCGTTCCTCTTGGCGGCAGGTGCGAAGGGCAAGCGTTTCGCGCTTCCCAACAGCGAGATAATGATACATCAGCCGATGGGCGGCGCAAGGGGTCAGGCTTCCGACATTAAGATACACGCTCAGCAGATATTAAAGATCCGCGACAGCTTAAATAAGATCTTGGCGGAGCGCACGGGTCAGCCTCTTGAAAAAATAGAGAACGACACCGACCGCGACAATTTCATGTCGGCCGAGGATGCGCTGAATTACGGGCTTATCGACAAAATTATTGAAAGACAGCAATGATCTGTATTGGTTCGGGATGTTTTTTCATCCCGAACCGTTTGTCTTGACGAAGGGAGAACCCGGATGGATAAGTTTTATAAAGACAGCGAAAAAAGATGCTCCTTCTGCGAAAAATCGCAGCGTGAGGTGCGCCACCTTATCGAGGGGCCGCACGGCTATATCTGTGACGAGTGCGTGGAGCTTTGCAGCGCGATAATTAAAAATGATCGTGATCCGATGAATAGAGCCGCATCTGCAAGCGACCTCTTCGCCTCGTCGTCTGCAAGGCTCAAACCAAAAGAGATAAAGGAGCGTCTGGACGATTACGTTATAGGTCAGGATGACGCCAAGGTGGCGCTGGCAGTAGCGGTGTACAATCATTACAAGAGATCCGTTTATAACAGCGAGCATGACGGTGACACCGATATACAAAAGAGCAATATTTTACTTATAGGCCCCACGGGAAGCGGAAAGACTTATCTTGCGCAGACGCTTGCGCGAGTTTTGAACATTCCGTTTGCCATTGCCGATGCAACGACTCTCACTCAGGCAGGATATGTGGGAGAGGACGTGGAAAACATCCTATTAAAGCTCATTCAGGCTGCCGATTACGATATAGAACGCGCCGAGCACGGCATTATATATATCGATGAGATAGACAAGATATCGAGAAAAAGCGAAAACGTATCGATAACGCGCGACGTATCGGGAGAAGGCGTACAGCAGGCGCTTTTAAAGATCCTTGAGGGTACCGTGGCCAATGTTCCGCCGCAGGGCGGACGAAAGCATCCGCAGCAGGAGTTCATACAGATAGATACTACTAATATACTCTTTATATGCGGCGGTGCATTTGGCGGGCTTGAGTCGATAATAAAGAAGCGCATCGGAAAAAGCCAAATGGGCTTCGGAGCTGACATAAAGAGCAAGGTCACAACAAATACTTACGACGCTTTAAAGCAGGTGACTACGAAGGATCTTATGAGATACGGCATAATCACGGAGCTTATAGGGCGCCTGCCGGTGCGCGTAGTGCTTCGCGACCTTGATCGCGCGGCGCTTATAAGCATATTGACCGAGCCGAAAAACGCGCTCACGAAGCAGTATAAAAAGCTGTTCGAGGTTGACGGAGTAACGCTTGATTTTGAACAGGAAGCCCTTGAGAAGGTAGCGGACATGGCGCTTGAGCGCGGTCTCGGAGCAAGAGGCCTTAGGTCGATACTTGAAGAATCAATGATGAAGCTCATGTATGAGATCCCGTCGCAGCCGGATGTAGAGACTCTTACCATAACTGAGGACTTTATAGAAGGAAAAGGCGAACCGCATATAACAAAGCGTGATACGGCTAAAGCAAAGCCAAAGCCGAGAAAGAAGACCGAGCAAAAAAAGAATACGGCCTCTTAATTTAAAAAGGCTTCTTCCGAGAAATTCGGAAGAAGCCTTTTTCTATGCCGTAGCTTCTTTTAATACCTTGCCTATGGAGTCGTGTATGCAGAGCGTCGCCATTCTGTCGCTCGGCGTCTCGCTCTTGTTTATGAGCACGAGATTTTTTCCTCTGAAATAATCTATAAGGCCGGCGGCGGGATATACGTTCAAAGAGGTGCCGCCGATTATAAGCGTGTCGGCGCGGCTTATGGCGTATATCGAATTGTCTATCGTGTTCGGATTCAGCGCTTCCTCATACAATACTACGTCGGGCTTTATAAGGCCGCCGCATGAGCATACAGGCAGAGGCGTGTTGTCGATTATAAATTTAAGTCCGTATGATTTGCCGCAATTTTGGCAGTAGTTTCTGTGTACGGAGCCGTGCAGTTCATATACGGTGCTGTTTCCTGCCTTCTGATGAAGCCCGTCTATATTCTGCGTAACGACGGCCAAAAGCCTGCCTTCTTTTTCAAGCAGGGCAAGCGCCTTGTGCGCGTCGTTCGGCTCGGCGTCGGGATAGAGCATGACTTCGCGGTAGAATTTATAAAACTCCTTTGTATGAGTTTCAAAAAACGTATGGCTGAGTATCGTTTCGGGCGGGTATCTGTACTCCATATTGAACACGCCCGACGCGGAGCGAAAATCGGGGATGCCGCTTTCGGTGGATACGCCAGCTCCGCCGAAGAATACTATGTTTTTGCTCTCTTTTAAAATTTTGCTGAGTTTACTGATTTTTTCGTCCATGATCAAACCTCCTTAATACATAAGTGCATCGCGGTAAATTATATGACCGGCCTTTACGGTGAGCTTAGGCACAAGCATCTTGTCGGCGTGTACCTCGCCGCCGAAAGCATCTGAAAAGGTAAGCTCGTGCGGCGTAACTTTTATGACCGCCAAGTCGCCCGGCGCACCGATATTTAACGTGCCTGCCTCGTTTGTTATTCCGTATACGCGCGCCGGGGTATAAGATACGGCGCGGATAACGTCCGAAAGCTCCATTCCCATGTTAAGAAAAAGCGACGCCTGATGGATAAGCGAGCCTATGCGTCTTTTATACTGAGTGGGCCGCACCATGTCTGTGCTGATGATGTCGGGAAGAAAGCCTTGTGATACGCCTTGTTTCGCACAGTTCAGCGTCATATTTACGACGGACGCAGCCGTATCGAATATTACGCCGCGCCGTCTTGCTTCCACGACTTCGGGAAGGACGCTTCCGTCGGGTGCAAATATAGTTGAGTCCCCGCGGAACATATGAGTGAACACATCGCCCTTTTCAAGACGCGAAAGTATATCGCCCACGGTTATACCGTCGTCCAGCGGCCCGAAATGGACAGTCGTGTTGCAAAGATAACCTTCACAGTTCAGCTCTTTTTGCATTTTCTTTATTTCATCCAAGGCCGAAAGACCGAAGCCGCAGGAAAGACCTCCGCCGGTGCGAAGCTTAAAGCCTATTATTCTGCTTTTATATTTTTTAAACAGTTCTCTTACACGTTCGTGCGTAACATACATGGGATCCTGTATCTCGCCGTAGGGAGCAGGCTGAACGCCGTACATAGAAGGCTCAAGCAGAGCTTTTATCGTGACTATGGAAAGCTCGGTCGTATTAAGGCACATATCCATGTTGTATATGCCGCCGCTGCCCGGGTCGATAACGGTAGTGACGCCACAAGGGGGACACATTACGTCGGCGCTTGCGCCGTACGGAAAATCGGCGGGGAATGCGTGCATATGCGCATCGATAAGGCCCGGAGTCACTATGCATCCGCTTGCGTCTACCTGCTCCGTGGCCTGGCCGTAATGCTCTTTCGGCTCGGCAAAAACTCCGTCTCTTATGTAAATATCGCCTTCTCGCATGGTATTTGTAATGGGATCGAATATCGTGCCGTTTTTTATTACTATATTCATGTTTACCCCCTTATTTTATTTTTTTATATAAGCGAGAGACGCCATTACGGGCGCGCCTCGCCGTCTCTTACTTCAATTATGAGCTCCGTTTCCGAAAGACGGGACAGCAGCATGCTTTCTAAGCGTTTCTGCGGGTTTTTCACTATCCATATGCTTGCCGCTTCCCAAATAGCGAAAGAACCTATTGTAGATATCACGGCAAGAAGGATTTTATTAAGCGATATGGCAAGAAGTATGCCCGCCGCAAGAAATATGACTCCGACAACAAGAAATTTGAGCTGTTTCGCTATATTTCTCTTATATTCCTTTTTCTTCTTTTGCTGCATTATCTGAATGTTTCGTGCAAATGCGGCAGTCACAGCGTCCTTGTTTACGGGAGTATCACTTATTATCCTAAGGGCAAGCCCGTCGCCGAAATGCTTTTCTTCAAATCGGTCTGTTATATATGATATAACATCGTCGCTTAATACAAGTCTGTCCTCATCAAAGCGGTTATAAAGTTCGTCCTCGGAGCGTATTCTAAGCTTTATTTCAAATCTGCCCATGAAAGCCTCCAAAAAAGCGTGTTAAATTTTAGTGATCATGCTGCAAGAAAAATGCTCGCTTGCAAGGGGATTTTTGCGCCGCGATCCAATAGAGCGCAGCATATGAAGTATGCCCGCGCATCGCGCCGAGCCCGTCTTCGCTTTTTATATATTATACCAACATTCAACAACAAGCACGCAAAGCCTTGGAACAAAAGCGTTTTGCCAGCTTATCACTAGCGGTTTTACTACCGATTTACTACTTTTAATTAACGGATTGCGCCCTGATATACAGCCTATAGTAGTTAACGTCGTAAACAACGAAGCACTCTCCAATCAGCAAAAATGTTTGACGAGAATGTCTTGAAGTCGTTGGTGGTCTGATATTGCTATTCCTTTATCTTTCAATGAAGTTGCAATAGCAACTCGTATATGTTCTTTGACCTTTCCATTTTTTGCAATCTGTTCCAATGTATGCGGGAAAAGATGTAATAGCCATGAAACGTCAAACCTATCGAAATCGAATTTAGTGTATTCACAATAGAAGTCAAACACCGCACTATTACCAAGAAATTCCTGGAAATCCTTCGCTTTGAGGATATTGAGCAAACACCAATAACCGACCCGATCTAATTCTTCGTATGGTTGTCTAGCTGGATATACGACTACACCATTGTTATTTGTTTTTTTAGCCGCATCTATTCTTTGCTTAAGGAATTCCTTCAGTTGAATATTAACTACTTTACTAATACGCGCATCACATTGAATAAGCATTGTAAATAAATTAAAGCTAAAATTCGTTTGTATTAGTTTGTTAGCCCATGTGATAAGCTTTTTCTGCTGATTCTTTGAGACATATCCGCAGTAGTGCTGGGTTATCTGATCATACATCTGGGACAGATTATTATTAATAATCTGCGAGATTCTCACAGACAGTCTTCGTGAATAGTATTTTTCCTCTGGTGCAGAGATGTAATGAACAAGATTGAAATAATTGATACCCGTGCTTGTTGAGGGCAACTCAAACTTCTCGCCCTTTTTCAGTGCAGAAATCTTCTTATCCAAATAAGAAATCAATGTATCCTCTACGATTTTCCTTGTTGTTTCGCTATACATTTTCCTTTTCGCCAGTTGGCGATCAAGGAAAAGAACCTTATCATTTATCAATATTTCCCTGAATTCTTGTGTTAGGATGAAGCCGCATATCTTATCAACCAAGCCCTGCGAAACGCTGACATATCTGAGTAATGCGAGGCAATTCTTAATTTGCGTTTGCAACCCAATAACATCAATGTTGTTTTTTGTAGATTTGACCGCATAACTGTAGTAATCCAATAAGTTGTTTACAGCGGTCTCAACCAAAGACATATTCTGAAACTCGATTGTTTCAATGTGATATTTGTCCAGCAACTCTACTATTTCCTTTGCATCAAAATACTCTACGAAACAGTGAAAATCGATTTCATCGAAATAAATGTCATTCCCTTCAATAAAAGGAAATAGCCGCTCATGCAATACTTTCTTTCCCTGTGTGGAGTACTTGTATACTAACAGGGACATCAGATTCTTCACTGCAATTCTATACTCGGAGAATACATCTGCTACAATTCCATTTCCAAGCAAGAAATGCAAATAATCGTTTACTCGACAAACCGCCTTACCGCTGCTTGTTAATCCAAATTCTGTTGAACCGGATTCTATCGCCTTTTGCAGCTTTTGCCCATCAACAAACGACTCATAAGCGTATTTATAAAGCAAATCCGGACTATGAATATCTGTTAAGTTGTCATATGTACTCCTGAATTCCACTGGCAAATGCCTAAACAGATTTTCAATCTCCGAATCATTTGGTGATAAGGCTTCAACTGCATCTATATCATAACAGCGATACCATGTATTAACATTCTTTATTACTTTGCGTAAGCTAATACAGTTAGATTCAGCAAGATAGTACAACAGATAGTTCTCTGCCTTAAACGCTTGCTTTGTAACTTCTGAAAAAAGGAAAAATGCTTCGTCATATCTTCTCAGCCGGGACAGATAAAAAGCCTTTCTATAATTGCTTTCGATTGACTTGTATGTCTTTGCTGAAAAGGTGTGCATGTGTGTATAATCGAATAGAATGCAATTCCTGTCAGCAAAAGGCACTCCATCAGTAATAAACTGCCTGTGCTTGTGGTTATCTTCTACCTCTAATACTCTCGCCTTTCGGAAGACATCTAAAATGCAGTGATATTTAGCCAATACATCTTTTGAAAGTGCATTTTGTTCAGCCAATGATAATTGATTTATTGCAAAGAACTTTTTTAATATCAGGCTATCATTTTGAGGATAGCTTATAACTCCAGTGTCCCTTATTCTGACGTAGGGATACAGTCTTTTTGAAATATCTCCGATTCGAAGGGCATTTAATCGATTTAAGGGTCGAAGCAAATTGTATAGAATCTCAAACGCTTCATCCTCTGATTTTCCGTCTAATGACAGTTTAGATTGATTCTTTAACGCAGCAAAGATCGCATTGTAGCGATTCAAGTAGTCGTCAGTTGGAGGCAAGAGTTTATTCAACTCGATAACTGCGAGTCCCTTTGACTGATGATAAATAAGTTCAGTATCTGTAAGGGCCGAGCTACCAACATAAAGGAAGATAGGCTCTCGGAAGCTACCCTTAAGTAGTGTTTTCGTCCAGTTAAGAATCAGTTTAATATTATAATCATTAAGGCTGTATCCTATAAAAACAACAGTGTTGGTGGAAAAAATAGATTTTACCAGGGTTTCAATCAATTTGAAGTTTTCGCTGTAGTTGAGGTAGTCCTCTTCCTTCAGCACAAAATTATTATGCTTAAAATCCCCGTGTAGTTTTAGTATAAACCTATCTCCAAAAACGGTTGGAACGTCTTCATCTCGTGAGACTACCTTAAAGCTTTGACAATACTGGATCGCCGCATCTTCCAGTAGCGTGTCATAGTTGGTAGTAATAAAGGATACCGGATTTAGGTTCAGCATTTCCCGATGGATGGTATTTGGCAACAATGAAGAAGAATACAACTGTTCCTTGACGAACTTATAGTACTCTGCCTTGTTCTCCCCTAAAGAATAATAAAACATCTGCGGAATTTGAAGAGATTCATCGGAAGAATATTTTTTTTGGGGTAGTTGTTCCAGTTTGACACTAATTGCGTCAATCAACTCTTTCCACGTCGGTGCTCCGGAGAGTTTTGATACGCCTGCACCAACGAAAAACGTAAGTGCATTATTCTGTGAAGCGTTTAATATTCTTTGCAGTTCTTTCTCATACATATTAATCCCCTCGTCTCATGCCGCAGCAAATAATCGGCCCATTGTATAATCATGTTGAACATGTTTGGCGCTATCTTGTTCTCTCAAAATGCGAACGGGTCCATCGCAAAAGGCAGCCACCTATTTATTGCTTTGAAAACTCCGACGATCCGATGCCGAAGAACCGCTCGAAGAAAACTTTCAGCTTATCGATGACTGTCTGCTTCTTTTGGGTACGGTTGCCGCCTCCGAAGCGGGAGACGGGAGGCAGAATCTTCTCAATATCTGTACCGGTCGTTTTTATCTCGCCGTTGCGGAAAGAATCCTCCATGAACTTGCGTGTCTCTTCCTCTTTCAGATTCTCCTCCGTAATGATTTGGACGAGTTGCTTCTCCCGTTCCTCGGCAACGAACGTGCGCCACTCCAACATAACGTCATCCACATCGTTAATTCCGGCAATGAATGTTTCGATGAGTGCCTTCTTGCTGCGCAACTCCGGCGATGCGTCCACAGCCTTACGGATGGTAATCAGCACTTCTTTGTCCTGGCAATGGCTGTCATGGAACTTTTTCACGAGCAGAAGGATGTAATCGATATTAATCTCAATCTGGCGGATCAGCTCCACCTCAAAGATTACATCGTCCGTGATATCCTCTTTATCGCCGCCGGGTTTGCGACCACGCCATTCGTCGCGCAGATCCTGATAGCGACCGAGGTAATCCTGCAGATCGCGCTCGGTGAGAATCTCCTTCCCGGCAAAATCATCGAAGGAGACGAGAAGGTTTCGCATACGCAGGATCGAGCCGAACAGTGCGATAAACTCCTTCTGGTTCTGCTCTCCAATGATCTGCGGCACGGTGAGCGGAAATCTGTCCGTCAGCTCATCTATCATATCTACATAGCCGGGATGATGCTTGTCGTCGGGGCCGATGAAACCGTAGTAGTAATCCTTGAATGTCTGCATCAGTACGATGCCGGACGCATTTTTGTCGCCGAACAGCGAAATGGCATCATCAACACGTTTTTGCAAATTGCGAAAACAGATGATATTGCCGAAAGTTTTTATGCTGTTTAGGATACGATTTGTGCGGCTGAACGCCTGTATCAGACCGTGCATTTTCAGATTCTTATCTACCCATAGCGTATTCAGCGTGGTGGCATCAAAACCCGTGAGGAACATATTGACCACAATCAGCAGATCAAGCTCCTTGTTCTTCATACGGAGTGATACATCTTTATAGTAATTCTGGAACCGGTCTCCGTCCGTAGAATAATTGGTATGAAACATCCCGTTGTAATCACAGATGCAGGCTTCAAGAAAATCACGAGAGGACTGATCCAAAGCGGATGTGTCCTCAGAGTTCTCTTCATCAAGGATGCCGTCAGCCTCTTCCTCGTTCGCACCATAACTGTAAATAGTTGCTATACGGAGCGAACGCGCAGGGTCGGCAGCCATCTGCTTTTTGAATTCCTCGTAGTATAATCTTGCCATCGGAACGGAGGCAACGCAAAAAATGCTGTTGAATCCGCTGATGCGTTGTTTCTGCTTTATCTCCTCAACAGCGCCACGGGCGGCAGACGCTACCTCCGAAATGTTCGTCAGTGTATTGAAAATGTAAGTCTTATCCCCGCGATATGTCTTTTGGTCAAAATGCTCCAGAATGTACCGTGTGACAAGTTCGATGCGCTTCGGTGCCATGAACGCTTTCTCTCGGTCGATATCCCAGACGTTCTTATCGTCAATATCCGGGTCGGTATCCATCGTCTTGATGTAATCCACGCGGAACGGCAGAACGTTTTTATCATTGATGGCGTCCACGATGGTATAGGTGTGCAATTGATCGCCGAAGGTCTGCTCAGTGGTGAAAAACTGCGTGTTCCTAACCGCTCCGGCATTCGCCGCAAAAATCGGCGTCCCGGTAAAGCCGAACAGATGATATTTCTTAAAATTCTTTACGATTGCCGTATGCATATCACCGAACTGGCTGCGGTGGCATTCGTCAAAGATAATAACAACGTGCTTGTGATAAACTTCATGTCCAGGATTCTTTTTTACGAAGGTGGACAGCTTCTGAATGGTTGTGATAATGATATGTGCATTCGGGTCTTCAAGCTGCCGCTTTAGGATTGCGGTAGAAGTATTACTGTTGGCAGCGCCTTTCTCAAAGCGGTCATATTCCTTCATGGTCTGATAGTCCAAATCTTTGCGGTCAACCACGAAAAGCACCTTGTCTATATAGGGCAGATTGGAAGCCAGCCGCGCCGTCTTGAAGGAGGTCAGCGTCTTGCCGGAGCCGGTGGTATGCCAGATATAGCCGCCTCCCGCCACGCTGCCATACTTCTTGTAGTTCGTGGCGATCTCAATGCGGTTGAGGATGCGTTCCGTTGCCGTGATCTGATACGGACGCATGACCATGAGCATATTCTCGGATGTGAAAATACAGTACTTCGTCAGCACATTCAGAATGGTGTGCCGTGCGAAAAACGTCCGTGTAAAATCAATCAGATCAGGGATCACCACATTGTTGCTGTCTGCCCAATAGGATGTGAACTCAAAGCTATTGGAAGTCTTCTCCTTTTTTGCTTTGGAGGAATTCGCATCCTTTATAGCATTGAAGCGGGTGCTGTTGGAATAATACTTCGTATTCGTGCCGTTGCTGATGACGAAGATTTGCACATACTCGAACAGTCCGCATCCTGCCTAGAAAGAATCACGCTGATAGCGGTTGATCTGATTGAACGCCTCCCGGATAGCAACGCCGCGCCGTTTCAGCTCGATATGCACAAGCGGCAGACCGTTGACGAGAACGGTAACATCATAGCGGTTATCGTGCTTCGCCCCGACATCCTGCCCGACAGAATACTGATTGATGACTTGCAGGAAATTATTATGCACGTTCTTCTTGTCAATCAGCAGGATATTCTTGCTGCTGCCGTCGTCGCGGCGGAGCACCTGTACGAAATCCTCCTGTATCTTCCGGGTCTTTTCCACAATATGCTCATTGGGATTGGCAACGCTTTCCTTGAGGAAACGGCTCCACTCGGAATCGGTGAAGGTATAGCCGTTCAACTTTTCAAGCTGTGTGCGTAGATTGGCAAGCAGCTCCGCTTCCGTATGGATCGACAGGTATTCATAGCCCTGCTCCGTGAGCATACGAATGAACTCCCGTTCAAGCTCCGCCTCGCTCTGATAGCTGTCAGAGCGGGCCTTTACGGGTTCGTATTCCGTAACGACTGTATTTTCCGTGGTCTGAGCCACAATGTTGAAGTACGGCAAGATGCCACCTCCTTGGGTTTATACTTCTTTGAATGTCAGCAGCTTATCTCTGTAATACTCGTACTGCTGTCTACGAGCCTCTATCTCGGCGGGAAGCCCCTTAGTGATGTCATTGCATAGGGCATCAAAACGGTCTAATAATCCGGCAATTCTTATTTGCTCGGAGTAAGATGGTAATGCAAAACAATATTGCATCACAGCATCTTTGTTCCCACGCGGCATCTTTGCTCCTTTTGCATATTGGTTGTCATAAGCAAAGAACCTTTCGGAGGAAAGGACATAATACAGGTACCGTGGATATACTTCCACATCATCATGGATACCTACGGTGAGGACGTCTCCATTCGTGCCGCCTGAACAGTCAGAAAGCCATATTTTCTTTAAGTATGGCCTGATGTTTCCGATCAAAACATCGTTTGCCTCGAATCGGATAAGCCGACCTTCAATTGGAACGTATTCTGAAGGCTTGCGACCGCCTTTATCTGGAAGAAGATTATCTACCCCAATGTAGGAGTTCTCGTCAATTTCAGCGGCATCGATTCTCTGACTTCTATATTCAGCCACATCCTGCAACTGCACCTCCGCATACCCAAACACATACTGCAAAAGCGCTATTTCAGCCTGTCTGTCTGTCTGTCTAACGATTGTGTTTCCGGTCTCGGCGAATGTCAATAGCAAATCTCTGTAATATTCGTACTGTTTTTGCCTTGCGCTGATTTCTGCCGGGAGACCGATGTTGAGGTCATTACATATAGCCTCAAAACTATCCAGCACATTCGCATATCGCTCCTGCACATCCAGAGGTGGCAACGGTATCTCTATATTTTCAATAGACGGCACATTGGAATGAACCACCTTGCTTTTGACCTTGCCCTTGCTTTTCTGCTCTCTCGCATAAGTGGTAGAGAGGACATGGGCAAGATAGCGCGGGTTCTGCTTGTGCTTCATCACCACAATGTCACCACCTGCAAGGCAGCGGTCATGCCCTACATATGCGACGGATTTTGCAATATCCTCCACGCTTTCCCCGGTGATAGCAAACAGAATATCACCATACTCAAAATACTTAGGAGACGGCACATATTCAAGCTTCGTATGGGATACGCAAGTATCGAACCATGTGTTGTAGGTCGTATATATCTCGCCGTAACGGACGCAAGGGATACCTTCCTCGGTCACTTCCTCGCGCTTGATGCCAGCTCCACGGAACATCTCTGTGGCGATCTCCTTGAGCTTAACGACAGGGATTTCCTTGCGCACATCCAGCAACGCATCCCTATAGTATTCATACTGTTTCTTCCGCGCTGTAAGCTCCGCTGTAAGCTCCGCTGTAAGCTCCGCTGTAAGCTCCGCTGTAAGCTCCGTGAAATTGTCCAGGATACGGACAATTTCACGCTGCACCTCTATGGGAGGGACAGGGATCTTTGCTTTCAAAATATTGTCATTATACAACCTTGCAATAGTCCCACCGGATGAAATACTCCAAGGGGACAATTGATAGCAATAGAAAAGATACTTATTTAGAACTTGTGTTTCGTCATTTGAAACCCATACAATATTTGAGTCTTGAAAATAAGAAGACTCACCGTTAAAAATGACGCTTCTTCCTATTGTACCAGCGGCTGATATCAATACTTCTCCAGCCTTCGGATATGAATACTTACTTTTGTATTCGTTAAATAGCTCTTCAGAGATATATGAATCTGCAACTCCGCCAAATGTCCCAATTTTATAGAACGGTATACCGCCTTCACTGTTGGTTTGTGATTTCAAAATCCTTTTACACATACAAACAGGGCCGATTTCACCTAAACGCTTATATTCAACGCCATTAGTGCAGTATTCTTTTATAAGTTCTCCCAATCTATTCATGTACTGCCTCCTGCATTCTTTTATATGACTCATCACAGATTTTTCTTCCGAATCCTATATTCATCAGACTCAAGGTAATTATTATCCATTCCAAGCCTTGCCTTTGGTAAAAAGAACTTACCATACGCCTCTATGAATGGGGTGTAATCACATGAATCCGCACATACTATACGACTGTGACTTCCTCCGTCCTTTCGCCCAAAGCGAAGCCTTAACTGCCGCAAAGACAGCTTTTTGAAGCCCTTTTCAAAAAAGATGAAATTCTCTCCGCCATTTATCGCATGGGAGTCAAAAGCCAAACAGTCTGGTTCTGTGGATAGTATTTGCTCTAACAAGCTTTTTTCTCTTTCGGTTAAAGGAACTTGTGCGTCGGCCTTGTCTATCAAATCTTGCACACCGCACTTCCGTCCATCAACAATGATAAGAGGATCTTGTGTCGGCAACGTCGGAAATGTACTGGTTCCGTCATCGTAAGCCCAAAAGGTCAATATATTGTTGCCTGCACCATGTTTTTTAATTTCAGCTCTCGCGGTCTGAGGACTATCAGCCCAATATGATATCTTCATACCGGGAAATAAGAAAGAATATCGTCCGTTACACATGCGTAGGTTCCCAGCAAACAATTCAGATGCTGTTTTTTTATATAAGCCGTCATTGAATTCGACACAGCGGAAGAAATCAAACTCATCAGTAATATAAACAGGCAGGTCTTTGTGCTTGTATGTTGGACGTCCATAATCTTGACTTTTAAAGACTCTGCCCCAACTCATATCTCAATCTCCATAATAATACGATTTATTTCTTCCCGGAGGGTCGCCTCACGTGCGACGATCTCCTCAATCTCGGCATTCAGTTTTTTGATGTCGATTTTCTCGCGAGTATCCTCCGCCTCCACATAGGTGGAAACGGAAAGGTTATAGCCGTTCTCCGCGACTTCGTCATAGCTCGCCAGATGAGAGAAATGTTTGATCTCGCTATGATTCGCCACCGCGCTCACGATACGGGCAATATTGTCATCGGAAAGCCTGTTATTCTTCGTGACCTTAACGCATTCGCCGGAGGCATCCACAAACAATACCCGATTGCCCTTCTTGTTCTTCCGCAGAACCATGATATCAACGGAAATGGTCACGTTAAGGAACAGGTTCGCCGGGAGTTGGATCACAGCGTCCACGAAGTTGTTATCGATCAGATACTTTCGGATTTTCTGTTCCGCTCCTCCGCGATACATGATGCCGGGGAAGCATACGATTGCAGCCGCGCCGTCTGCCGAAAGCCATGACAGGCAGTGCATAACGAATGCCAAGTCCCCCTTGGAATCGGGAGCCAAAACACCGGCAGGCGCGAATCGCGGATCGTTGATCAGAACGGGATTGCTTGACGCTTTCCACGGTCTGGAGAACGGCGGATTGCAGACGATAAGGTCAAACGGCTCGTCATCCCAGTGTTGGGGAGCCATAAGCGTATCCTCGCGGACAATGCTGAACTTGTCAAATTCTATATTGTGCAGAAACATATTGATGCGGCACAGGTTATATGTCGTAAGGTCAATCTCCTGTCCGAAAAAGCCCTGACGGATGTGCCCCTTGCCGAGAACGCGCTCGGCCTTGAGCAATAGAGACCCCGAACCGCAGGCGGGATCATATACCTTGTTCACGTCCGTTTTGCCGATTGTTCCGAGACGCGCAAGAAGCTCAGAAACGTCCGCAGGCGTGAAATACTGACCGCCCTTTTTGCCTGCGTTTGCCGCATACATGCCCATGAGATATTCATAAGCGTCTCCGAACAGATCGGCATTGAGACCTTCGGAGCTGTACAGCGGCATCCGGTTTACGCCTTCGAGAAGGTCAACAAGCACCTCGTTCCTTTTTGCTACGGTCTCGCCGATGGATTTGCTGTTGACATCAAAATCATCAAACAGACCGGAGAAGCTGCTTTCCGAATCGCTGCCTTTTGCAGATTCTTCAATATGACGGAATACACCTTCTATCGTTTCGTTGAGATTTTCATTATTTCTTGCGTTTCTCAGCACATTTCCGAAAAGCTCAGAGGGAAGGATGAAAAAGCCTTTTTCCTGAATAAGCCCCTCGCGCGCACCCTCGGCGTCCGTATCAGACAGCTTGGCATAATCAAAATCCGCATCGCCGGCGGCGCGCTCACCGGCATTGATGTACGCAGTAAGATTCTCGGATATGTAGCGGTAAAACATCGTTACAAACACATAGGATTTGAAATCCCACTCCGAGACATGACCTGCGTGTACCAGATCGGTGGCCATTTTATATATCGTACTGAACAGGGCGTCCTGTTCTTTTTTTATATCTGCCATTTCAGTCAGTCCTCCTTGCCCATCTCGTGCCATTCTCTTTCGAGACGGGAGAAATCTATATCGTGTGTTTCGCAAAACGCTTTTATATTCTTCATGGCGTTGAGATTCGGTTTCGCTCTGCCGCCTTCCCACCGGTTGACGGAAGAAAACGAAACATTCAGCTCACGCGCAAAAGCCTCCTGTGACAGGAAAGAGTGCTGCCGGATGCTTTTTAATTCTTCAGAAAAACTCATGTCCGCGTCTCCTTTACTTCGACTGGTCAAAGATATAGCATAATTATATCATAATTCGCCAGCAAAATCAATGTCGATGTGCCGCTCAGATTAAGTTCTGGCAAGCAAGGCGGCTTGGAGCCACTTTTCGCTTGTTGGGGAAAGCTCCCCAAACCCCTTTGAACGATTTCTGCAAAATCGGCTGCGCACCGTTCCGGTGCTTTTTTTGTTTCTTTCAACTGGAAACATGCGCGTTGAGGGCGACAAGAGTTGTTCGACGAATTCAGTTCACCCCCAAAATATATTTTTGGCAATGGGTAAAAAAGCTTTCCGAAATGTCCATTGAAAAGTGGGAGAAGAATCTCGGAACTTCACAACGCCATAGACTATCAAAAAAATATTTCTGACGATACCTGACATTCGGCAGAAAAATGTCCATTGAAAAGTGGGAGGAACACAATATAAACTCAGCCTTCTGCATCTTCCGGAATTGGCTTTTTGCCCGAGCAATCGCCAGCTCGTCCGAAAGCCCCGGTATATCCGGACAAAGCGTACCGTTTTACATTTTCCGCAGGCAGCGTCGCCGAGGATTCGGGAAAAATCGGAACGGCATAACGTCATGGCCTATCGAAAAAGCAAAAAAAATTTATGCGGATGGTTTAAAAAGCTCAAAAAAATGTCCGTTGTAGGGTGAGAGGACAATTTCGCCGCAAGTGGATACGAAAATTTAGTCTTTGCAGAGTGTCACAGCTAAGCAGGAGATCAGGAAATGAACTCAGTCTTCGTTGCGGCGGAATTGATTTTTTGCCCCGGTAATCGCCAGCTCATCCGAAAGCCCCGGTATCCGGACACAGCACACCATTTTGAGTTTTCTGCGGGCAGCGTTGCCGAGGATTCGGAAAAAAACGGAGCAGCATTACGTCATGGACTATCAAAAAAGCAAAAATCCATTTTGTCGACGGTTGAATAAGCTCGAAAAAATGTCCATTGAAAAGTGGGAGGACAATTTAACCGCGGAAGCGACACAACAAAACAGGAGAACACGAAATGAACTCAGTATTCGTAACCTTCCGGAATCGTTTTTATCCCTGGCAGCCGTCAGCAAAAAGCAAACTCTTTTTCAGGCGATACCTGACATTCGGCGTAAAAATGTCCGTTGTAGGGTGAAAGGACAATCTCGACGCGGAAGAAAACAATCTCGACGCGAAAGCATCACAGCAAAACTGGAAATCACAAAACAACTGATATACCCAAAAAGAAACGGAGGAATCATGATGAAGCGCATTTTGGTAATTGATCCGGAGTTTGAGGCGAAGTGCCCGCCTTTGACCGAGGACGAGCTTTCGCAGCTCGAAGAAAACATCCTGGAGGAAGGGCTTATTCTGACACCTATCATCGTGTGGAACAACACGATTGTGGACGGTCATAACCGCTACCGCATCGCACTGGATCATCCGGGCATCGAGTTCCGCATCCATGAAAAACCGTTCAACAATAAATACGAAGCGCTCTCATGGATTTGCAAGAACCAGCTCGGACGGCGAAACCTCACGCCCCAGCAGAAGAAATATCTCATAGGCGAGCGATATGCTGCCGAGAAAAGCATACTTGATTTTAACGGAAATCAGCACACTTTATTGGGCGAAAGTGGTCTGGTTCAAAATGAACCAGACCACAGGGCTCATGGTACGCGAACAAAAATAGCGGAGGAAACTAATACAAGTGAGAGCTATGTGATGCGAGCGGATTGGTATGCTCAGGGAGTTGACGCCGCCGAAGAAGTGCTTCCTGGCATTAAGAACGACCTGCTCCTTGGAAAGTTTAAGCCTCGCGAAACCGATGTGGCGGCTGTCGCCCGTGCATCCCCGGAGGAGCGCAGGGAAAAAGCGGAACAGCTCAGGGCAATCCCGGAAAAGAAGCCCAAAGCCGATAATACGAAGCGATGGAAACAGGCTTATGCGGCAATCGACAAAAGCTACGAGGATATGAAAGCACCCAAACGTGCCGACGAGGATTCAGCGATGGTAAGTCTGCGCTATGTGGCGGAGAATATGATTGAATGCTGCGACGTTCTCTTTGACAATTTCCCCGGTCTGTTGGAAAAGCCGGACTACAAGGCGAAGGTCATTGAAGTCATGCAGAAACCGAAACAATATATTCTCAAATTGGAGGGAGGAGATGATTTTGAATAAGACCGATGTTCCCATCTGGGAAAAATATACGCTCACCATTGAGGAGGCGTCCCGCTATTTCCGCATAGGCGAAAACAAGCTGCGGAGACTTGCAGAGGAAAATCCCGCCGCAGGCTGGGTCATTATGAACGGCAACCGCATTCAAATCAAGCGCAAGCAGTTTGAAAAGGTGATTGACAGTCTGGACGCTATTTAAGAAAAACAGTGCAATTGAGCCCTGTATGTGCTATAATGGCAACCGGCATATCAGGGCTCTTTCCGTCTTAAGGAAAGGAGCATTATAAAATGTCAGAAAAGAGACGAGACAGCAAAAATCGTGTTTTGCGGTCAGGAGAGAGCCAGAGAAAAGACGGAAGATATGCTTACAAATATGTGGACGCCTTCGGCAAGTCGCAGTTCGTTTACGCATGGAAGCTTGTACCTACGGATAAGACGCCCGCAGGAAAGCGGGAGGATATTTCTCTAAGGGAAAAGGAGCAGGAGATACGGCGGGATATCGACGACGGAATAGATACCCTCGGCAAGAAGATGACCGTCTGCGAGCTTTACGCACAGCAGATACGCCACCGCGGGAATGTGAAATACAATACCACCCGCAGCCGCAGCCGACTCATGCGTATGCTGAAAGAGGACCCAATCGGAAGTTGCCCCATCGACAGCGTAAAAATGTCAGACGCGAAAGAGTGGGCGCTCAGAATGAAGGAAAAGGGCGTTGCGTTCAGCACCATCCGCAACGACAAGCGATCTCTGAACGCTGCATTCTATTCAGCGATACAAAACGACTGTGTGCGTAAAAATCCGTTTGACTTCCCAATCACCGATGTATTGGAGGACGACACGGAGCCGAAGGAACCTCTTACCCCGGAGCAGGAGGAAAGCCTGTTAGCGTTTGTGCAGAGCGACAGCGTCTACTGCAAATACTATGACGAGATCGTGATTCTGCTGGGAACAGGGCTTCGCATTTCCGAGCTGTGCGGACTGACGATTGCTGACGTGGACTTTGAGGAACGGAAAATCCATGTAGACCATCAGCTTCTGCGCTGCAAGGAAAAGGGCTACTACATCTCGACCCCCAAGACCAAAAGCGGCATACGTCAGATCCACATGAGCGAGAAGGTCTATCAGGCGTTTCTGCGGGTGCGGGACAATCGCAAAGGTGCAAATCCGATCATCATTGAAGGCTATACCGATTTCCTGTTTCTGAAGCGGGACGGCTACCCCAAGACAGCATCAAACTACGCCATGACGCTTCTCAATCTTGCGAAGAAGTACAATAAGTGTCACGAAGCGCCTTTGCCGAAGATGTTTTCAGCCCATGTCCTGCGGCACACCTTTTGCACCAATTTAGCCAATGCGGGTATCAATCCCAAAGCCCTGCAGTACATCATGGGACACGCGAACATCACCATGACGCTGAACTACTACGCACACGCTTCGTTTGACTCCGCGAGGGCGGAAATGAAGCGATTGACAGCGTGAGAAACGGCGGGGATTTACTACTCGCTTACTACTTTTCAAAGCAAAATGGCAAGAGGATTTAAGCATATTTGTGAGTTTCTTCCGAAAAGCAAAATGCCGGAAACGCCTGTAATATCAGGCTTTACCGGCATACGGGAAGTTTTAAGAAATTAGCTGAAATAGTGGTTGAATGTTCATCTAAAAATAAAAGGGGCGGACAATATAAAAAAGTCTTCCGATCCATTTATGTATTTCGGAAGACTTATTATTAACTTTGGTCATATATGCAAAGTCATATATTTTACAGCGCAGGGCTTACAATAAACGCATCGGGCAAAAGACGTCCGTTTTTCTTATCTCCCGCCGAGGGCTTTGTTATTATCCTGCCGTTATAATACATTATGCTCGACGAGCCGCCGTCAAGATTTATTGCCTGATATGCGTTGTATTCGAGCATGAACTCGGCTATCTCCTGCATTGTTGCGCCTATCGAATAGCCGGGCGCGCGTCCGTCTACTATAAGCAGCAGAACTTCGCCGTTCTTAGTCTGCCCTATCGCGCTGCGCGGCTGAACGCCCCAGCCTGCGCTTCCCTCAACTACGCGCTGACCGTCGAGCACAAGTATGGGCTTGAACTCCACGGCGTCTCTGAAAATCGAAGTATCATTATAGCTTCCTATCATCAAAGTATCGCTTTCGGTAAAGCCGGTCATCTTGTATGTGCCTCCGACAGAAGAAGTATATTTTGTTTTGCCCGATATGCACAGCCCATAAGGATATGCTCCGACGCCTTTTCCGCCGGGATCGTCGAATCCGGAAGCGTTTATGCCTAAAACGGCGTCTGATTTCTTACAGATATCGGCGATATTTGCGCCGGAGCGACCGTAATTGGGCGATACGGCCAATGAAACGCGGGAGGGGTCTTTAATAATAGCCATGCGCGCCACAAAATCTCCAGTTTTTCGCATAACGATCACTATACCGTTTTTTGTGTCAAGTACAAGCACTCTGTCGCCCGACGTCGTTCTTATTCCGGTGTCCGCATCGTTCGTATCGGCGGCGTCTATCCAGAGATAGTCGTCAACGTAGGAATCATCTTTGTGTTCGCTCATATATTCGTCAAGCGTTTGTATGTCTATCTCGGGATAAGCCTTTTTAAAGTCGGGATTGTTCTTTGAAAAGCTCTGATCGTCTTTCTTATCGTTCTTAATGAATGCCGTGTCTGTGTGAGGCTTTGAGATATGCCAGTATGAGTCGGTCGAAAGCGACTCTTGTTCAAGGTCGTTTTCAAGCGCATAGCCCATTGTTTCTTCTATGATCACCTTTGGAATGAATGCGGTGGCAAGCCACTTATGGGTAAATGTCGTCATGGCCGTTTCTATGTATATAGTGCGCCATTTTGATATAAAAGGCACATCCGTATAGACCAAAAAGGTATATGTACAGCTAAGTACCAGGAGTATGAGAACAAGGTTTTTAAAAACTTGTCCCGGTGAGCGTTTTTTCCTTTTTGCCATTTTCTTTTTGTCTCCTTAAGAGCTGTATAGGGGTAGTATAGGGTAATTTATCACGTTTGGGAATGTAATTCAAGAGTTTACTTTCAGTTTTTCGACTTTTGACGAAACAAAACGCGGAAATTGTTCCGCATAGTTTGACAAAGCTCGTGATAAAATGTAAAAATAATATCATAATAAACAGCAGAGAATATATTTGAGGTGATATCGATGCATACTAATGCGCTTATATATGAAACGAGCCCATATCTTTTGCAGCATGCAAATAATCCCGTCAATTGGTATCCGTGGGGCAGGGAGGCGTTTGAAAAGGCAAGGCGCGAAAACAAGCCTGTTTTTATAAGCATAGGGTATTCTACGTGCCACTGGTGCCACGTTATGGCACATGAAAGCTTTGAAGACGAAGAAGTTGCCGAGGCTTTAAATCGCTCGTTTGTCTCGATCAAGGTCGACAGAGAGGAACGTCCCGATATAGACGGCGTATACATGCGCGCATGTCAGGCAATGACGGGACGCGGCGGATGGCCCATGAGTATATTCGCCGACGCCGACGGAAAGCCCTTTTACGCCGGCAATTATTTTACAAAGCCATATTTTTTAAAGCTTATCGAAGCCTTAGATGAGCAGTGGGAGAATAACCGCGACGGCGTGCTCTCGCAGTCTGCCCGTGTGGCGGAGGCATTGAACCGCACGAGAGAGTCGGACGCGGACGACGCGGAGTATCCGTCGCAGAAGTACATTGTCTCCATGTACGAGAGCGGCTTTGACAAGGATTTCGGAGGATTCGGCGGCGCGCCGAAGTTTCCGTCGGGGCACGCCATGATGTATCTTATGCGCACGGCGCCGTATATGGCCGAAACGACGCTTAAACAGATGTTTTACGGTGGCATATTCGACCATGTGGGAGGCGGATTCTGCCGCTATTCAACAGACCGCTTTTGGCTTGCGCCTCATTTTGAGAAAATGCTCTATACGAACGCATGGTTGGCAGCGGCGTATCTTATGGCGTATGAGGAAACGGGTGATGATTTTTATAAGGAAGTTGCGATAAGGGTATTTTCTTATCTTGAAAAAGAGATGGCTTCGCCCGACGGCGGATTCTATTCGGCGCAGGATGCGGATTCTGAGGGAGAAGAGGGAAGGTTTTACGTTTTTTCAAAAAGCGAGCTTATCGATCTTCTGGGAAATGAGGACGGAGAACGTTTCTGCAATTATTTCGGCGTAAGCGAAGGGGGGAATTTCCAGGACAAAAATATTCTAAACCTTATAAATAACCCCGATCATCCCGGCAAAATGGACGATCTTATAAAACGTGTATATGAGTATCGCAAGAACCGTGCAAAGCTTCATACAGACAAAAAGCGCCTGACCTCGTCAAACGCTCTTACCGCTGCGGCATATGCCATGGCAGGACGTATAACGGGAGATGAAAGCTTTACAAAAAAAGCAGAGAAGACGATCTCCTTTATTGAGAGTAAGCTTACAGAAGGCGACGTTGTCTTTGCAGGTATAAGCGGAGACAAACGTATGGGCGCGGGCTTTATAGACGATTACGCTTTTTATATATTTGCCCTTCTTCAAATGTATGAGGCTTCTTTTGAGAACAGGTATTTATTAAGGGCTTTGGAGCTTACAAAAAAGGTATGCCGCGACTTTTGGGATGAAAAAGACGGAGGCTTTTTCTTCTCAGGCACAGAAAACGAAAAACTGTTTTCGCGCCCCAAGGAAACTTTCGACGGCGCGCTGCCGTCGGGTAACAGCATGATGTCTTTCGTGCTTTCCAGAATCGCACTTCTTACCGAAGACGAGACTTTTGAAGCGATATCAAACAGTCAGACAGCGTTTATGAACGCTCAGTCGGCAGGGCGCCCCGTCGCGTATGCGTTTTATCTTTATTCGCGCCTCCCCGTAAAGAAGATAGTATGCGTAACGAAAGACGGCATGACGCCAAAAGGGCTGCATGTTCGTTCCGATTGGGCGTTTTTGCTTGCGGGCGAAACGGATGAGTACCGCCTTTTAAATGATAAAACGACATACTATGTCTGCGAGGGCGAGCTTTGTTATCCGCCCGCCAACGAATTAGAATAAATTTCAAAAAAGTGTTGACAATAGAAAAAAGCGCTGGTATTATATAAAACAATAAAAACCGTTGAAGCGGAAGTAACGGCAGTGATGTTCCCACAGAGAGTCGGGGCAGGTGAGAGCCCGGCGGAAAACAAGCTGTCAAATGGGCCGCTGAGGGCGTCGAACAAAGAAAGAGGTTTCTTTTGAGTATTCGGCGACGTGAAGGCATACGTAAGTTGCCGGGGATATGATGGTATCTCAAAGAGTGCGGAAAAGTTTTTTTCCGAATCAAGGTGGCACCGCGAGCTTATAAGACTCGTCCTTGACGTATTTACGTTGAGGAAGGGTCTTTTTTATTTGATTTTTTAAAGCTTAATACGGAGGATAAGATATGTCAAAGGGAAGATACGGTATACACGGCGGTCAGTATATACCGGAAACGCTGATGAACGCCGTTACAGAGCTGGAGGCAGCGTACGACAAGTATAAAAACGACGCTGATTTCAACCGCGAGCTTAAATCGCTCTTAAACGAATACGCAGGCAGGCCTTCGCTTTTATATTACGCCGATAATATGACGAAGGATCTAAAAGGGGCAAAAATATATTTAAAGCGCGAGGACTTAAACCACACGGGATCCCACAAGATAAACAACGTGCTGGGACAGACGCTGCTTGCAAAAAAGATGGGCAAGACGCGCGTTATCGCCGAAACCGGCGCAGGTCAACACGGCGTTGCCACGGCGACGGCAGCTGCGCTCATGGGCATGGAGTGCGAGATATTCATGGGCGAGGAGGACACTAAGCGTCAGGCGCTCAATGTGTACAGGATGCGCCTTTTGGGGGCAAAGGTACATGCGGTAAAAAGCGGAACGGCCACGCTTAAAGACGCGGTATCCGAGACGATGCGCGAGTGGACGGCGCGAATGGACGATACGCATTACGTTTTGGGCTCGGTAATGGGGCCGCATCCGTTTCCCGAGATGGTACGCGACTTTCAGTCGGTCATATCGAAAGAAATAAAGGAACAGATGATGAAAAAAGAGGGACGCCTGCCCGACGCCGTTATAGCCTGCGTGGGCGGCGGATCGAATGCGATGGGCGCGTTTTATCACTTTATCGGAGACGAACAGGTGGGGCTTATAGGATGCGAGGCGGCGGGACTGGGCATAGACACACCGTCGACTGCAGCGACGATAGCAACCGGCAGAGAGGGCATATTCCACGGCATGAAGTCGTATTTCTGCCAGGATGAATACGGACAGATCGCTCCCGTATATTCGATATCGGCAGGGCTCGATTATCCGGGTATAGGCCCCGAGCATGCATACCTTCATGATACGGGACGCGCACAGTACGTCGCGATAACTGACGAAGAAGCGGTAAACGCATTCGAGTACCTTTCAAGGACGGAAGGCATAATACCGGCCATAGAGAGCGCACATGCCGTGGCATACGCCTTAAAGCTTGCGCCGACAATGGAAAAAGACAAAATAATCGTCATAAATATTTCGGGACGCGGAGATAAGGACTGCGCTGCCATGGCGCGTTACAGAGGGGAGGAAATTTACGAATGAGCAGGATAAAGAAAGCGTTTGACAACGGAAAAGCATTCATACCGTTTTTAACATGCGGCGATCCGGATATTGAAACTACAGAGAAGCTTATTAAGTCAATTGCGAGGGCCGGAGCCGATATAATAGAGCTTGGCATACCGTTTTCCGATCCTACGGCGGAGGGACCGGTGATACAGGCGGCGAATGCGCGCGCTCTTTCGGGCGGCGTCACAACAGATAAGATACTCGACATGGCGGCAAGAATAAAAAACGAAGTGAGCGTACCGCTTGTTATTATGACGTATGCCAATGTGCTGTTTTCTTACGGAACGGAAAGGTTTTTAAAGCGCGCGCTTGAAGCGGGCATTTGCGGAGTGATACTTCCCGATGTTCCGTTTGAGGAGAAAAACGAATTTGCGCCGCTATGCCGCAAATACGGTATAGACTTTATCTCTCTTGTCGCACCGACGTCAAACGAGCGTATAGAAATTATAGCGCGCGAAGCGGAAGGCTTTTTATATTGTGTTTCTTCGCTGGGCGTTACCGGCGAAAGAAGCAGCATAACTACGAATATAGGCAATATGACTGCGCTTGCAAAGCGCGTTTCCGATATCCCCGCGGCGGTGGGCTTCGGCATATCTACGCCAAAGCAGGCACGCGAAATGGCGTCGTTATCAGACGGAGTTATCGTAGGTTCCGCAATAGTGCGCATTATAGGCGAGCACGGTAAAGACAGTGAGACGTATGTATATGAATACGTAAAAACAATGAAAGAGGCAATAAAAAACATATAAATAAATTTATTGAAAAGGAGAGAAAAAACATGTATAAGGACATACTTACAAAACTTACAACAAGGCAGAATTTAAGTGCGGATGAGATTTTCGCGCTGATAGCAGCTATAAATAAAAATGAGGTATCAGATGTGCAGATAGCCGGTTTTCAGGTGGCGCTTTTAATGAAGGGCGCGTCTCTTCCCGAAATAGCCGCAATAGCCAAGGCTATGAGAGTAAACTGCGTTCCGCTTCGCCCAAAGGTCGATTTTGAGCTTATGGACACCTGCGGCACCGGCGGCGGCCTCAGCACCTTTAATATTTCAACGGCGACGGCGCTTGTTGCGGCGGCGGGCGGCATACCGATAGCAAAGCACGGCAGCCGTTCGATATCAAGCCTTTCGGGAAGCGCAGACGTATTGGAGGCGCTCGGAGTAAATATAAACCTTACGCCCGAACAGGTCGAGAAGCTTATAGAAGATGTTGGTATAGCATTTATTTACGCACCGCTTTTTCATCCCGTTATGGGCAAGGTGCTTCCGCCCGAAACGGAGCTTGGCATAAAGACGATCTTCTATACGATAATCGGTCCGCTTATAAATCCCGCATTTGCGCCCAGGCATCTTTTGGGCGTATACAAGGAGGAGCTTTTGGATACCGTAACATATGTGGCAAAAGAGCTTGGCTATACGAGAGCCATGTTCGTTTACGGAGTGGACGGTCTTGACGAGATATCTCTTATCGGAGAAACGAAGGTAAACGAGCTTAAAGACGGAGAGGTCAAAAAATACATAATGGCTCCCGAGGATTTCGGGCTTAAAAGATGCAGGCTTGATGATATAAAGACAGGAACGCCTGAGGTGAATGCGGCGACGATAAACGGCGTTTTTTCGGGAGAGATAAAAGATGCAAGGCGTGATGCGATCGTATTTAATTCGGCGGGTGCGCTGTATGTGGGCGGAAAATGCGAGAGCATTAAGGACGGAATAGAGCTGGCGGCTTCGCTTATTGACAGCGGTGCGGCCGAAAAGAAGCTTTCGGTTCTGAAAGAAAAGTCGAATTCTTTTTAGGTGGCTGATAATGATGCTCTTTTCGGACTCCATAAAAAAGAAGAAGGAAACGGGGATCGTTCCCGTTATCCCCGATATAAAGCTGATATCGCCTAAAGAGGGAGAACTTACAAGGGGACGCGATCCTGTGGCTATGGCAATGCTTTTTGAGAGCTTAGGGGCGCCTGCGCTGTCGGTAGTAACGGAGCAAAAGCATTTCGGCGGCTCTGTCCGGCTTTTAAAAAGTATAACTTCCGCCGTTAATATACCGGTGCTGAGAAAGGATTTTATAACGGACGAGTCAGAGCTATACATAACAAAAGAAGCGGGCGCGTCAGCCGTGCTGCTCATATGCGCTGTGACTGAAAGACAGATCCTTAAAAGGCTTTATTATAAAGCTTTAGAGATGGGGCTTGAACCGCTTGTCGAGACGCATACAAAAGAGCAGCTTATGCTTTCACGCGAACTGGGAGCAAAGCTTGTGGGGATAAACAATCGCGATATTACGGGACTTGAAAAAGACTCGGGTGGCGTTTCTCATACGAAGCTTCTCGCCGCATATGCGCCAAAGGACGCGTGCATCATAAGCGAGAGCGGCATAGAAACGCCCGGGGATGCAAGGGATGCCATAGAATACGGCGCAGATGCGGCGCTTGTCGGCACGGCGCTGTGGAAAGCCGCAGACACGGCAAAGTTTTACCGAGAAATGTGCGGCGGTGAGATGCGATGAAAATAAAAATATGCGGACTTATGCGTAAGGAAGACGTAAAGCTTCTGGGCGACCTTTCGGCGGACGTCGCGGGTTTTGTTACCGAATATCCCGCGCGGGTGCCGTGGAATTTAAAAAGAGACGAGGCGGCGCGTCTTATCGTCGCCGCGCCGCCGAACCTCAAAACGTGCGTTGTTACGGGCGGGGAAAGAGAAAAGATAATCGGGCTCATATCCAAGCTTCGCCCCGATTATGTGCAGCTTCATTATAAAGAGACGCTTAGCGACACAGAATATATAGTGCGAAGTCTTTCGCCGTTGGGTATAGGTGTTATAAAGACTATGCCGTTTACAAGCGAGGAGCGCCTGCGCCAGTTTAAAACGGCAGACATAAAAGAATGTACGCGCCTTCTTGGAAGAGCAGGCGTATATGCGATACTTTGCGATCCGCGCACGCCGCAAAACGCCGCCGAAGGCAGCATGCCTGCCGATATAGGAATGTTTGAAGAGATAAGAAGTATAAGCCGCGTTCCGGTGATACTCGCGGGAGGAATAACTCCCGATAATATCGAAGACGTCGCCTTAAAAATATCTCCATATATGGCAGATATAATGACGGGCGTTGAAACATGCCCGGGAATAAAAGATGAAAACAGGCTGCGCGAGGTATTAAAATTCCGTTCTCGCGTATAAATTGACTTTAATGAAAGAGAATGATATACTGAAGTAAAGACAGTTAAAAAAGGAGCGTGGATCATATGGATATTAAAGATAAAATTGAGGACATTAAGGACAAGGCTGAGGACAAAGTAAAAGACACGGTAGAAGGCGCAAAGGACAAAGTTTTGGAAATACGCGACGAGGCCGAGGACAAAGTAAAAGGCGCGATAGAGGGCGCTAAGGAAAAGGCTATGGAAATGCGCGACGAGGCTGAAGACAAAGTAAAAGGCGCGGTAGAGGGCGCTAAGGACAAAGTTTTGGAAATACGTGATGAGGCCGAGGACAAAGTAAAAGGCGCGGCAGAAGGCGTAAAGGAGAAGGCAATCGAAATACGAGACGAGGCCGAAGATAAAGTTAAGGATGCGGCAGAAGGAGTAAAGGACAAGGCGCTCGAAATGCGTGACGAGGCTGAAGACAAAGTAAAGGACGCGGTCGAGGGCGCAAAAGAGAAGGCTATGGAAGCGCGTGAAGAGGCTGAGGCAAAGGCAAAAGAGAAGCTGCGCGAAGCAAAAGAAAAAGCGCAGGAAGCTCGCGATGAGGCCAAATTAAAAGTTGAGGATGCTAAGGAAACACTGAAGCAAAAAGCGCATGAATCACTTGATAAGACAGACATTGACGACAAGATAAAGGCAGGCATCGGCGATCTGAAGAATAAGGCGCAGGAAGCGCTCGATAAGACGGACATCGACGACAAGATCAAAGCAGGCGTCGGTGATTTAAAGAACAAGGCACAGGAAGCGCTCGATAAGACGGACATCGACGACAAGATCAAAGCAGGCGTCGGCGATCTGAAGAATAAGGCGCAGGAAGCGCTCGACAAGACGGATATCGACGATAAGATCAAAGCAGGTGTGGGCGACTTAAAGAGCAAAGCGCAGGAAGCGCTTGACAAGACGGATATAGACGACAAGATCAAAGCAGGATTCAGCAGTTTAAAAGAGAAGTTTACAAAAAAATAAAGCTTATGAAAAACAAAGGGGGCGTGAAAACGCCCCCTTGTTTTTTTACAGAGGGTCTGTCCCAAAATTTGTGTAAAGTCCGAAGCATGGTGTAAAACAGAGCAAAAATAATATATTGCGGGAGGGCGGATTATTCGGGTCTGTCCCAAAATTTGTGTAAAGCCCGAAGCATGGTGTAAAACAGAGCAAAAATAATATATTGCGGGAGGGCGGATTATTCCGGCCTCCCTTTCTTGCAGTATAAGCGGGAACGGAATGCATGTCAAGGGCGGCGGCT
>JAFQZS010000050.1 GCA_017405765.1 Clostridia bacterium | reverse complement strand
TTGCAGCAATTCACGAATTTTCTCCCTCCGTGCTCGTTCCTCGGAACTGCGTTTTCTTCTGCTGCTCATAATTAAACCTCCAATATGGTGCTTCTATTTTACACCTTATCGGAGGTTTACACAATTTTCGGGACGGCCTCAAGTAAAATGACGCGGCAGCCGACCTAAAATGGCCGGCTGCCGCGCTTTATGATGCGCTTTATCAGTCTATTCGACAAATACGTTGAAGCCGTCGTCTAAATGCCATGCCGTGGTGAAGCCCGCGCGCACCGCATGAGAGATCTGGCCTATATTGTATGCATCGCCTATAACGAAAGCATTTTCAAAGTTTTCTTTTACCGCATCTTCAAGCTCGTTTACCGACTTTACGCCGGATGCGAATATCGTGCAGTCGGCGTTCATTTCAAGATGATCGCCCGTGTTTACCTTTTCAAGCTTTACTACGTTGTTCTCAACAGACAATACCTTGAGTCCCGGAATCGCCTGATAATTGTCATAAGCGGAGAGGAATCTCTTTATATACAGCATATTTGCGCCGGGAGCCGCCATGCCGATCTCGGGCAGCATCTCGACTACGGTCGCATCGACGCCCTGCTCTAACAGGAAGTGAGCAGTCTCCATACCGGTCATGCCGCTGCCTACGATAACTGCCTTGTCGCCGCGGTTCAGTTTTACCTTCTCTAAAAGGATATCGTTCGCGGTGCAGGCGAGAGAGTGGTCTATCTTGATAAAAGGCGGAATGAAGTCCTTGCCGCCAGTTGCAAGCACAACGGCGTAGGGGTCCGTTTCCTTCAGTATATCGAGCGTCGCGTCGGTATTTAAGCGCACCTTAACGCCCACGCGCTCCAAATTGTATTCGTAATACTTTACGAGATTTTCTATTCTGAACTTATGCGGGGGCAGCTTTGCGATATTGAGCTGTCCGCCCAGCTTATTAGTCTTTTCGAAAAGCGTAACGTCAAATCCGCGTATAGCAAGCACACGCGCCGCCTCGCAGCCTGCCGGGCCTCCGCCGACAACTGCCACTTTGCGCCCTGCGCCGTTCTTTCTATACTCCTTATATTCGCGCTCGTAGCCTACGGTGGGATTTACGGCGCATTCTATACGTCCGCGTGTAAGCGAATTTGCGCAGTGCATACATACTATGCAGGGGCGCACCTGCTCGGGCTTGCCTGCTCTCAGCTTATTTACAAGGTTCGGGTCTGCAAGCTGCGGACGCGCAAGCGATACCATATCGCACTTGCCGTCTGCAACGAGGCTGTCGGCATAATCGAAATCGCGTATAAGGCTTACGCCGATAACGGGGATTTTAACAACGGACTTTACGCCCTCTGCAAGCGGAATAAGCCAGCCCTGGTCAAAAAACGCAGGCGCGATAACGCCCTGGGGAGCAAGGCCGTTTCCGGCCGATACGCTTATGATATTTGCGCCGTAGCTTTCCAAAAGAACGGCCATCTTCTTGGCTTCTTCTATCTGCATTCCCTTTTCGCCCAACAGGTCGTCCGCCGAGATGCGAACGGAGATGGGGAAGGAGGGGCCCGCAAGCTTTCTTATGCCTTCCATTATCTCTTTAACTATCCTTAAACGGTTCTCAAGGCTTCCGCCGTATTCGTCGGTGCGCTGATTGAGATAGGGGCTTACGAACTGATTTAAAAGATAACCGTGCGCACAGTGTACCTCCACGCCGTCGAAATTAGCGTACATGGCGGCCTTTGCGCCGAGGATGAACTTTTCTATTATCTCCTGGATTTCAGGCACGGTAAGCTCTCTCGGAGCGGGGGTGCCGGGCATAGCGATAACGCTGGGAGCGACGGGCTGTATGCCGGTATACATCGCCTTTGACATGCTGCCCGCGTGGTGGAGCTGCAAAAATATCTTTGCGTCGAAGCGGTGAACGCCCTCGGCAATCTTTCTGAGTCCGCCCGCAAGCTGGAGGTTGTACGCGCCGAGCTGGTTCATACTGCCGAGGCCGTCCTTGTCGATACGGCAGAACTCGGTATATAAAAGTCCTGCGCCGCCGCGCGCGCGCACCTTGAAATATTCAACGATATCGTCGGAAACAGAGCCGTCGTAGTTCGACAAGGCCGTAGCCAAGCCGGTAAGCACAATTCTGTTCTTGATTTTCAGCTTGCCCACCTTTATAGACTTAAAAAGATTTTCATATCGCATTTTTTTGCACCTGCCTTTGTTTTTTTAAAAGAATTAAGTTAAAACTTATTGATTCTATTATATGCCGTTGCCGCCACCGTGTCAACTGAAAACGGGGCATATGCAACAAAGAAAGCAGGCGTTTTGAACATGTTTTTATTGCTTTTTCATGATTGCAAATGACAACAACTGTAAAAAATCCGGAAAAGTATACTTTTCCGGATTTTTTTGTGCACAGAAGTTGTATGTTGAAAGTATAGCATAAACAAGTAGATTTTGTCTATGATTTTTGGGTATTTTGGCGAAATTTCCTGCAAAATATTTCTAAAATATGGTGTCCGGAAAAGTATACTTTTCCGGACAAAACCGAAGGGAAAGAGGGGGATAACATGGCAAACGATATAGATACTCTGTTGGCGCAGCTCAGAGACAGCGCAAAAAGGACCGCGCTTATTACTCATGACGATTACAGTGACGAGCGGCTGGCGCAGATAATTGTTGACAATGCTAAGATAGCTGCATCAATGACGCCAAACGCGCAGAACTTATCAGAAATGGCTAAATTGACCGGCGAAGCGCAGGCATGCAGCGAAATACTCAAAAACCGTCAGGAAAAGAAAAATAAGGAGCAGGAACGACAGAAGCGTATCTTGCAGAAAAAGCGCGATTGGGAAGAGAAACTTGAAGCGCGAAAGGACGAGGCGATATTGAACCTTAAATATGCCGCATCTCCGAACGGACAGCTTGTCGCCGCAATATTGGAAGATGAGGACGGAAAGACCGAGGAAGAGCTTTACGGCTGGTGCGACGAGCTTTCTTCGCTTGAAGAAAAAGATTTTCATGCGATGCTGGAAGGGCTTGTAAGCGAGGGGATTTTGGTAAAGTATTCCGATGACGATAAGTATTATCTGCGCGTTATATGCGATGAAAGCATGCAGTGGAATCGAGAAAGCGCAGTTAGATTATATAAGAGCCTCACTGGCAATCAACGCATTGCTGAGAAATTTTATGAGAGCCTAAAGCATTCTCCGCATGTTTCTACAAGATATTTTGCATCTCGGTTTTACCAAGATGACAAAAGCAGGTTTTTTAAAGGAGAATACATTTTTAAGAATCTGTACTTTGCAATAACAGAGACGCTTGAGGCAAATAAAAATATGCCTGTCTGCGAGAAGGATATCGCCGAAGATATAAGCGATAGGCATCCCGCAGCAGCTTTTATGAGGGATAATGGGATTATTACAGTCGCATTTACCGAAAAGGATGCAGACGGATATGACGAAAAGTATTACTTGTGGGGAATTATCGGAGAAAGGGGGCGTTTTTGATGAGATGTCGTTTTTGCGGAAGCACGTCGCTTCATGAGGACAAGCAGCATAAGAATTTCAGCACGGGCAAGGCCGTTGCCGGCGCAGTAGCATTCGGCGTAGTTGGCGCGGCTGCGGGATTTATAGGCAAGGACCAAAAGGGCTACCGCTGCGGCGCGTGCGGCGCGTTTATGGAAACGCCTATGGATTCGCTTACCGAGATGTCTGTTGACAGCGCGATACGCGAGGCGGAAGAGGGAAGAAGCCGCGCGATGTTCGATTATTATAAAAAGCAATACGCGAACATTACGGCGAATATACCGGTAAAGGCGGACAGCGCGCAGGGCGCGGCGCCTTCGGCTCCCGTGGAGCGCGAGATAGTATACGTTCCCGTGAATGAGGATAAAAAGGAGCAGGGCGAAGCCGTGAAGCGAAGCTATCGTGCGGGCCTTTGGCTGCCCGACTGCCCCGTTTATGTGGAGAGCGTTACGATAAAAACGGACTTGGGCGGGGACAGGCTCTCGCTTAAAGCATGGAACCAAAGCGACAAAAAAATACGCTCCGTTTATTTTAACGTGAAGGTGTTTGACGATACGGGCGACGAAGTCAGCGCCTGCAAATGCGTTTATCAAGGGCTCTCAGTAGGGACGGGCGGACGCCTTCCCGAGGAGAAGGAGTTTTCGCTCAACACGGAGCTTGCCTACAGAGTCGAGCTTTTCTGCGAAAAAGCTGCATTTGAAGGCGACGACGTGTGGCGAGGCGCAGAGGACGAAAAGCCGGTCGTTCTGCCCGATCAACCCGCGCTCAGCGAGGAGACCTTCCCGCGCCTTAAATACGCCGATTCGCTCTATGCAAAGCAAAGGCGCGATATCCTTAACATGAAAGAAGCGCTTTCTGACGCCGAGTATCTTTCTAAAATACACAGAATAAAAGAAAACGCAAAGAATATCTATATGCCCATGCGCGGCGACGGCTTTTGGCTTTGCGACTGCGGCGTTCCCGTTCGCGACGGCGAAAAATGCCCTAACTGCGGCGACACATGGGAAAACGTCGAGCGGGCGTTTTCACAGACGCATCTTTTAGAGCTTCAGCGTGAGGTCGTAAAGAAACGCGCCGCCGAGAGAGCCGAGGGGCTCGCGGAAAGACTTGACGAAATAAAAGAACGGCAAAGGCAGGCGGAGGAAGAAAGAAAGCTGCAGGCCGAACGCGAAAGACAGCGCCGTGAGAGAGAGCTGGAGGAGCAAAAAAGACGTACATACGATGAAGCGTGCGGCTTAATGAGAACAGACACAATAGACGCGCTGGGAAAAGCTATAACGGCCTTTAGGGGAATAAGCGATTATAAGGACAGTAAGGATCTGTCGGCAAAATGCAAGGACAGGATAGATGAATTAAAAGAAGAGGAGCGCAAAGCAAATCAGGCGAAGTATGACGAAGCGATGGAGCTTTCAAAGAGCGAAGACAAGAATAAGCTGAACCAAGCCATAGGAATACTTCAGGGACTGTCGTCGTTTGGCGATTCTCCCGCGCAGCTTAAAAAGACACAGGACAAGCTTGACGCTATAATCCGAGCGGAAAAGGCGGCAAAAGCGGCGAAAACGAAGAAAACCGCTATTATCATTGCTGTTATCGCTGTAGTGGCAGCAATTGTGGTTTTTCTTTTGATAAATGTAATAATCCCGCAAAACAAATATAATAAGGCAATGGAACAATATGAAGCGGGAGAGTATGTCGCTGCCATGGCAGGATTTGAGGAACTTGGCAATTATAAAGACAGCGTAGAAAAGAAGGTTAGCGCTGAAGTAGCTGAATTAAGCAAGGCACAAGTCGGAGATATTGTCATATTCGGCTCATACGAGCAGGATAACGATACGAGCAACGGAAAAGAGAGAATTGAATGGAGAGTGCTCGCAAAAGAGGATGGTAAAATGCTACTTATCAGCGAATACGCTCTCGATTGCAAGCCGTATAATTCTTCCGGTGTTAGTGTAACGTGGGAAAAAAGTTATATACGCAAGTGGATAAATGATAGTTTTATAAATGAGGCTTTTGTTTCGGAAGAGCAGATGGTTATACAGGATACCAAGGTTATGGCGGATGCAAATCCGCGCTATAGTACGACTGCCGGCAACAATACAACAGACAAGGTATTTCTTATTAGCATTAACGAGGCAAACACATATTTTGGCTCCGAAGTTGAAAGACAGTGCAAGGCTACAGCATATGCCGTAAATAACGGCGCTTATGCAACCAATTCAGGTTCAGGGAATTGCATATGGTGGTTGCGGACACAAGGTCAAACTACTATCGATGCTGTAAATGTCACTTACTATGGGGGTATCAACTTACCAGGCAGCATAGTAGCCACTAAAAACTATGCCGTTCGCCCCGCGATGTGGGTAAGCATCGAATAACCCACCCCACGCACCATGACGTGCCGCAGAGCATTTCTGCGGCACGTTCTTTCTGTCCCAACAACCGACCGTGCATAAATACCGCACAAAACAATACGCCGAATACAGCGTGAAATTAAGGAAAATTCGTCTTGTTTTTTGTTTTTCACGGTGCTATAATCTAAACCGCTGTTCAATAAATAATTCTTATGACGAAGGAAGCGTATTTATGCAGACGGTCGGCTCAAAATGGCATATAGGGATAAGAGGCCTCGATTTCATAAAAAAGAACGCCGTTATGTTTATTGCGCTGCTTGCGGCTCTTATAACGAGCGTTATTGTTCCGCCCGACGCGAAATACGCGGACTATTTCGATTATAAAACGCTTACGTGCCTTTTCTGTGTTTTGGCTGTTGTCTGCGCTCTTCGAAACATAAATTTCTTTTATATAATCGCGCTGAAAATAGTGCGCTGCTTTAAAAATACACGTCTTTGCATATTGGCTCTCGTTTACATAACTCTGATAGGCTCGATGCTCATCGCCAACGATATGGCGCTTATCACTTTTCTTCCGCTGGGATATTTCGTGCTCTCCGTAACAGGCAAAAAGAAGCATATGGCCTTTACCTTCATAATGCAGAACATCGCCGCCAATTTGGGCGGGATGCTAACGCCGTTCGGAAATCCGCAGAACCTTTACATATATACTAAATACAATATCGACAGCCTTGAATTCATGCGCATAATGGCCCTGCCGTTCATAGCTTCGATAATACTTATAACGATATGCTGCATTATATTCGTAAAGCCAGAGCAATTCGAAATAAAAGGCGAATCGGCCCCGCTTGACCGCCGCCGCGCAGCCATATATCTCGTTTTGTTCGCGCTTGCAATACTTATAGTTTTTCGCGGCGTGCCGTATCTTATCGGCCTTGCGATAATCGTTGCCGCGCTTATGCTGCTTGACAGAAAGGCGCTTCGCGACGTTGATTACGGGCTTTTGTTTACTTTCGTTTTCTTCTTTATCTTTGCGGGGAATATGGCAAGGATAGACGAGGTGAGAGAATTTTTCTCATTTATCTTAAACAAGAACGCCATGGTGTTTTCTGAGCTTTCCTGCCAGATAATAAGCAACGTGCCCACGGCGATACTCATGTCTCAGTTTACCGACAATTACAGAGAGCTTCTGTGGGGCGTCAATATCGGCGGCACGGGAACGCTCATAGCCTCGCTTGCAAGCCTTATAACCTTCAGGGAATACGTAAGCCACAACAGGGGAAAGGCGGCCGCGTATATAGGATTGTTCTCGGCGTTCAATTTCGGCTTTCTTATAATACTTACGCTGTTTATGACGGCGGTTAGCAGGATATAAGATCAAAAAAGTTTGCGGAAATATCTTTCGCAAGCTTTTTAATATGCATTTTTGATAACGGCGATCAGAGCTTTGTAAGCAGGTCGTCAAGGTCGCATACGTCTGCGCCGTAGATGGTCTTAAGATACTCAAGGCCCGCAATGTAAGCCTCGTAAGTGTTGGTGTCGGTCGTTTCTTTGGGAACTACTATGTTGTAGCCTCTGAAGAAAGCGTCTGCGGAGGTATGTCTGCAGCAGCAGTCAGCCTGCCAGCCGGTGATGATAACGGTGTCAACGCCCAGCTCCTGAAGAAGAAGCTCAAGATTCGTGCCGTAGAAAGCGCTGTAACGCTTCTTGGGAACGATGTAGTCTTTATCTGTGGGAGTAAGCTCGGGAACTACCTCTGCGCCCTTGGTGCCCTCGACTGCGTGCGGACCCCAGACTACGAATTCGTGGTCTATCTCGGGAGTGTGGCAGTCGTTTGCGTAAATTACCGGAACGCCCTTTTCGTGAGCCTTTTTAACGAGACGAACGTTGGGCTCTATTATGCCGGGCGCGCGCTCCGTAGAGATGGGACCGGTGATGAAGTCGTTTAACAGATCCACAAGAATTACCGCATATTTAGCCATTTTTATACCTCCATTTTCTTTAAAATATAGAGTATTTTTATATGTTATATAGATTTTATCATTGCAAAAGAACGATGTCAATACTAATATTTAGGAAAGGCCAATTGGAATAACATGAAAAAAAGCTTGCGCTTTTTTTCAAGACCTGCCGATAAAAACATAAGATGACGCGCAGAAAATGAAAAATAAGAGTTGACAAGACAAATTGGTTAGTATATACTAACCAGTGTAAGGAATAAGCGAGGATATCCTATGGATAGAGAAAGATTATCGGACGAGTTGAACCGCATTAAAATTGAAAACGCAAAGCTCATGTCGCACATCGCCGGGAACATAGTTCCGAACGGCGAAAAGGCGGTGCTTTTGTGGCTGGGCACGCGAAAGACGGATACTTACGCGATCGATATTATAGATCACTTCGGGCTTACCCCGGGCAGAGTAGCAAATATCGTGAAAAGCCTTGAAAAGCGCGCCTTTATAGAGCGCATCTGGGACGCGAAGGACCAAAGAAAGGCGCGCATTCTTCTGACAGATACAGGGGAAGCGGCGTCAATGGAGGTATTGGGGTGCGCCTCCGCGGCAAATATGTGGCTTATTGATTTTTTGGGCGAAGACGACGCGGTGCAGTTTATAGATATGTTAAAGCGCGCGCTCGAACGAAAGAACAGGATAAATACGAAGCGGGAGAACCCCGCAAATTAAAAGCTTGGAGCCAAGGTCTCCGAGCTTTTAAAAGACATAAAAGTTTCCAATAAAAATTATTATGCGAAACAAATGTCGGTTTATACATATATATCGTATGCGCGGCATATATGATATAACGCGCAGGACATACCGAAAGGATGTTTAATAAATGACTTTAAGCGAATTAAAGGCCGGACAAGCGGCATATATTGACGAAGTAGGCGGCGAGGGCACATTAAGGCAGCACCTTCTTGACATGGGCGTTATTCCCGGCGTTAAGGTAAGCGTTGTGCGCTTTGCCCCTATGAAGGATCCGATGGAGATAAGGCTGCACGGATATCAGCTCACTTTAAGGCTTGCCGACGCGCAGAAGATAAACGTGATACCGCTTGACGACGAAGACGCGGCGGAGCCGCGCGCAAAGGAAAAGCCGAAAGCGGCAAGCCATCCCGGTTTCGGTGAAATAAACAAGACGCACTTTAAGGAACACGGCTCGCCGCTTCCGGCGGGCACTAAGCTTACATATGCGCTTGTCGGAAATCAGAACAGCGGAAAGACGACGCTTTTCAATCAGCTTACGGGAGCAAATCAGCACGTTGGCAATTTTCCAGGAGTGACCGTTGACAGAAAGGACGGCGTTATAAGGGGATATCCCGATACGCTCGTGACCGACCTTCCGGGTATTTATTCCATGTCGCCGTACAGCAGCGAGGAGATAATCTCGCGAGAATTCGTGCTGGAACAGAAGCCGAAAGCGATAATAAACATAGTTGACGCAACGAATATAGAACGTAACCTCTACCTTACGATGCAGCTTTTACAGATGGACACGCCGATAGTTGTGGCTCTCAATATGATGGACGAGGTATACGGCAACGGCGGAAGCATTGATATAAATACGATGGAGGCCATGCTGGGAGTGCCGGTAGTGCCCATCTCCGCCGCGAAGAATCAGGGCGTGTCGGAGCTCGTGCGTCACGCGGTCCACGTGGCGCGCTTCAAGGAAAAGCCTTTGAGACAGGACTTTTGCGATAAGGAGGCGCACGGCGGCGCGGTGCACCGCTGTCTTCACGCCGTTATACATCTCATAGAGGATCATGCCAATACTGCGGCGCTGCCCGTGCGTTTCGCCGCCGAAAAGATAATTGAGGGCGACGATATAATTTTAGAACGCTTGAAGCTCGACCAAAATGAGAAGGAGCTTTTGGAGCATATAGTAGTGCAGATGGAGCACGAGCGCGGCCTCGACAGGAAAGCCGCTATTGCGGAGATGCGCTTTCAGTTTATAGAGAAGGTGTGCCGGGCCTCTGTAGTTAAGCCCCAAAAGAGCCGTGAATATTTAAGAAGCCAGCGCATAGACAGGATACTTACGGGCAAATATACTGCCATCCCGCTGTTCATATGCATAATGGGGCTTGTATTCTTCCTTACGTTCAACGTCGTGGGCGCGTTTCTTCAGGACCTTCTGGCTGCAGGCATAGATGCGCTTACCGAGAAAGTCGACGGCGCGCTTACTGCGGGCGGTGTAAACGAGGTGCTTCACGGGCTTATAGTTGACGGTATATTTACGGGAGTGGGAAGCGTGCTTTCGTTCCTTCCCATAATCGTTGTTCTGTTTTTCTTCCTTTCCATATTGGAGGACAGCGGATACATAGCGCGCGTAGCATTTGTTATGGATAAGATATTCAGAAAAATGGGTCTTTCGGGGCGAAGCATCGTGCCGATGCTCATCGGCTTCGGCTGCACCGTGCCGGCCGTTATGGCGAGCCGCACGCTCCCCAGCGAACGAGACCGTAAAATGACGATACTTCTCACTCCGTTTATGAGCTGCTCGGCAAAGCTGCCAATATACGCATTTTTTGCCGCGGCGTTTTTCCCGAAAAAGGCGGCGCTCGTAATGGTAGGGCTTTACGTTATCGGCATAGCGGTGGGCGTTCTTATAGCGTTTGCGTTCAAGAATACGCTGTTTCGCGGCGAACCGGTGCCGTTCGTGATGGAGCTTCCCAATTACAGAATGCCGGGCGCAAAAAATGTACTCAGGCTTTTGTGGGAAAAGGCGAAGGATTTTTTGCAGCGCGCATTTTCGATAATACTTATAGCCACTATAGTTATTTGGTTTTTGCAGAGCTTCGATCTGCATTTCAACCTCACCGACGTATCGCAGGAGAGCATACTGGCGCTGATATCAAGCGTGATCGTACCGATATTCGCGCCGCTGGGACTGGGCGACTGGCGCATATGCACCGCGCTTATTACGGGATTTATTGCAAAGGAAAGCGTCGTTTCGACGCTTGAGGTGCTTTTCGGCGCGTCGGGCGGCGTAGGAACGGTAATGACGGCCGTGGGAGCGATGTCTATGCTCGTTTTTTGCCTTCTTTATACGCCGTGCGTGGCGGCCATTGCTTCTGTAAAGCGTGAGCTCGGCGGGAAGTGGTCTGTTTTTGTGGTTGTCATACAGTGCGTTATAGCATGGGCTGCGGCGTTCGTCGTGCGGCTTATAAGCCTTATGATGGGATTTATGTAAGGAGGAACCCTTATGCTTAACGGATGGGATATTTTCATCATTGCGGCTGTAGCGGCTGCGGTGTTCTTCGCAGTAAGAACGATATATAAAAACAGAGGTTCGTGCGGATGCTCTCCGGGCTGCGCCGGGTGCGCAAAAAAATGCGCAAAAGCCCGCGGGCGCGCCGAGGTTGACAAAAGTGAACCAAAGGCTTATGATTTAAGTAAATAAATATACGTTTAAGTGCCGCCCATCCCGCCAAAGGGACGGCGGAGAATAGTGAATTCGGTCAGAATCCGAAACGGTACCGCCACTGTATGCGCGTGAGGCCACGCACGCGGCGAAAGCCGGTCATTGGGGATGCTCCCTGAGAAGGCTGTGCGAACAGGCTTATGAGGCGTAAGTCAGGAGACCTGCTTAAACGTAGTTTTACTTACATGCTCTCGATATTGGGGCGGGTAGGTATGTTTTGTCATGCAGAAAAACGGCTGCGGCAGTTCTAACAGAGCTGCCGCGTTTTACTTTTTATATTGCCTTTAGGGGCATAAGACCCTTAAAATAAAAATACGGAGGACAAAAAAATGAAGATCATAAAGAGACTTATACCGTTGGTTTTGGCGTTCTGCCTTATACTCATGGCGGCGGGATGCTCATCTCAGAAGGCAGGCGGGAGCGAAGATGCAGAGCCCGATGCGCAGACTGCCTTGCAGGACGCAGACCAGGCTGCGGCGGACGATGCAGCCGCGCTCATAGACGCCATATACGTTCAGACGTGGAGCGAGGACACCGACGCTCAGTGCGAAGCGGCGCGCGCCGCGTGGGATGCGCTCACCGACGAGCAGAAGGCATTGGTTGCCGGCGAGAACGCCGATCCCGACTATTTCGGCCGCGATACGGGCGACGCATCGCTTGACGATCCGCTCAATTCCGACGGCATAGGCGAGAACGAATTGCTCGTAGTAAGCTTCGGCACGTCGTTTAACGACAGCCGTGCCGCTGACATTAAAGGCATAGAGGACGCGCTTGCGGCGGCTTATCCCGACTGGTCGGTGCGCCGTGCGTTCACGTCGCAGATAATCATAAATCACGTACAGGCGCGCGACGGAGAGAAGATAGACAATATAACTCAGGCGCTTGAACGCGCCGTTTCAAACGGAGTAATAAATCTCGTTATCCAGCCCACACATCTTATGCACGGCGCGGAATACGACGAGATCGTCGAAGCCGTTACGGCTTACGAGGGACAGTTTAATAATATCGTTATAGCAGAGCCACTTCTTGGCGAAGTGGGCTCTGACGCTTCGGTCATAAACTCCGACAAAGAAGCCGTTGCAAAGGCAGTGACCGCGACTGCTGTTTGGGAGAGCGGATTTCAAAGTCCGGCGGTTGCCGCAGAGGCCGGCACGGCTTTCGTTTTAATGGGACACGGCACCTCGCATACCGCGAAGGTATCTTACTCTCAGATGCAGACGCAAATGAATACTCTCGGCTATGAAAACGTATTTATCGGCACGGTAGAGGGTGAGCCGGAGGATACGTCCTGCGAGGCAGTTCTTGCAAAGGTAAGCGAAGCGGGATATAAGTCCGTGGTACTGCGTTCCTTCATGGTAGTTGCCGGAGACCACGCGAATAACGACATGGCGGGCGAAGACGAGGATTCGTGGCTCAGCGTTTTTAATGCATCGGGTAATTTTGAGAGCGTTGACGTTCAGATAGAGGGTCTCGGCAGAATACCGGCGATCCAGTCGATATACGTGCAGCATACGGGCAACGCTATATCATCCGTAGAATAAGGTCGGTGATCGCATATGAAGAATAAAATCATTGCGTTTATATGCGCGGCCGCGCTTATACTTGCGTTTTTTGCGGGATGTGCGTCGAACGACGCGGCGCCAAGCGATGAAGCCGCGCTCCCCGACGGAGTTTACACGGCAGATTTCGACACGGACAGCAGTATGTTCCACGTAAACGAGGCGTGCGGCGGAAAGGGCACGCTTACTGTTGAAAACGGCGATATGACTATACACATTTCGCTTGTGTCAAAAAGGATAGTTACGCTCTATCAGGGCACAAAGGAAGAGGCGGCAAATGACGAAGCGGGCCTTATAATGCCGACATTAGATGAAGTTACATACAGTGACGGGACCTCAGAGGAGGTATACGGCTTCGATCTGCCCGTGCCTGTGCTCGATGAGGAGTTCGACTGCGCCATATTGGGCGCGTCGGGCGATTGGTACGATCATAAGGTGAAGGTATCAAATCCCGAAGCGATATCCGGCGAAGTAAGCGGTGATGCGCTGTCCGACGGCGAATATACGATAGACGTCGTTTTGGACGGCGGCTCGGGAAAAGCAAGCGTTGAATCTCCCGCGGCGCTTTTCGTAAACGAAGGCAAAGCACAGGCGCTTATAATCATGAGCAGCCCTCATTATGAGTATATGACGCTTAATGATACGCAGTACGATCCCGTAAACGAAGAAGGAAATTCGGCATTTATGATACCGTTCGAGCCGGACGGCGAGGGGAATATGGCGGTGAGCGCGCTTACGACCGCAATGAGCGAGCCGCATCTTATAGATTATACTCTGCATTTTGACATGAGCACGATAAAAGCAAAGGGTGAGTAATATGAAGCGGATAACGGCCGCCTGTATTATAATAGCGCTTATAATGCTCCTTTTTTCGGGATGTGCCGCCGATAACAATAAGACAGACGCTTCCTTCGACACGTTAAAATATGAAGAGAGCATGGAGCTTGATTTTGCAGAGCAGTTCTCTGTGGATTATTACGAGGGCGGATATAAGCTTATCACTCTTTCGGACGGCTCAAGATTTCTTGTGATACCCGAGGGCGGAAAGCTGCCCTCGGGTACTCCTGAGGATATAACGCCTCTTTATCAGCCGTTGAAAAACGTATATCTTGCGGCTACTGCGGCAATGTGTCTTTTTGACGCCATAGGCAGCCTTGACGCCATACGTCTTTCGGGAACGAAGTCGGACGGCTGGTATATTGAAAACGCAAAGGCGGCAATGGAGGCCGGGCGTATAATATACGCGGGAAAATACAGTGAGCCCGATTACGAGCTTTTGTTATCCGAGGGATGTCCGCTTGCCGTAGAGTCGATGATGATAGGGCATGCATCCGACGTGAAGGACAAGCTTGAGGAGCTCGGCATAGCCGTGTTCGTAGATCGGTCAAGCCTTGAAGATCATCCTTTGGGACGCACGGAATGGATAAAGGTCTACGGCGCGCTTTTTAATAAGGAAAAAGAGGCAAAAGACGTGTTTGATGAGCAAAAGGCCTTTTTCGACGCCGCAATAAGCGACGAAAGCACGGGGAAAACGGTATCGTTTTTCTATATAAATTCATCGGGAGAGGTAGTAGTTCGTAAAAGCGGAGATTATATAACGAAAATGATAGAGCTTGCGGGCGGAGATTATGTATTTGAGGACATAGGCGATCCGGAGCTTAAAACTTCGACCGTGACAGTGGAAATGGAAACTTTTTATGCGGCGGCAAAAGACGCCGATTATATTATCTACAACAGCGCAATAGATAAAAACCTTGATACAATGGACGAGCTTTTGGAAAAAAGCGCGCTGCTTCACGATTTCAAGGCAGTAAAAAACGGCAATGTATGGTGTACCCAAAGAAATATGTATCAGGAGACGACAAAGCTCGGCGAAATGACAGAGAGCTTTCACATGATATTTTCGGGGGAAGCGGACAAAAAAGACAGCGTGCCGTTTTTATATCGTCTGAAATAAAAAGCGCTTAATGTCAGCGTTGTTTTCCGTGTATGATATAAGCGGGGGAGGCGGTCATAAAATGAAATATAAAAAACCAAATATGCCTTTGCCTGCCGAAAATCAAAAAAAAACTTACGGTGCGGGACGTTTCGTTATTGTTATGATAATACTTGCCGTTATCTTCGTTTTCGGAATGACGCTTAATGTGAACATAGGCTCCGTTTCGATAAAAACGGGCGATATACTAAGTATGATTTGGGCTGCGATCAAGTTTTCTTTGGCAAATCTTTTTACGAACGGCGCATATGAGACTGATCTTCAGTCGGCTGTTTACGGAGCTGCGGAGAGCAGGATACTTTTTTCCATACGTCTGCCGCGCATGATGCTCGCGGCGGTTTTGGGCGGCGCGCTGTCGGTATCGGGATATCTTTTGCAGGTGTTTTTCAGAAACCCGATAGCGGGACCGTTCGTTTTGGGCATATCGTCCGGCGCGAAAATGGTGGTTGGCATTACGCTTATTTTTTTGAGCGGTCACATGAGCCATGTAAGCTCGCTCACGCTCGTTTGTTCGGCATTTGTCGGTTCGATGCTTGTCACCTTTTTGGTGCTCTTGTTTTCACAGAAGGTAAAAAATATGTCCATGCTCTTAGTCGTCGGAATAATGGTAGGATATATATGCAGCGCGGCGACAGACTTCTGTATTACGTTTGCAAGCGAGCACGACGTTGTAAACCTTACAAACTGGTCTATGGGAAGCTTTTCGGGCGCAAGCTGGTCAAACGTAGGACTGGCCGCGGTGATATGCTTTGCGGGAACGGTTGCGGCTATGCTTATTTCAAAGCCGATAGGCGCCTACGCTTTGGGCGAGGGATATGCCTTGAGCATGGGTATAAACATTAAGGCGCTTAGAGCCGCGCTCGTTATATTTTCAAGCGTGCTTTCGGCCTGTGTAACGGCGCTGGCAGGTCCCATATCTTTCGTGGGCGTAGCCGTGCCGCACATAACGCGTTCTCTTTTAAAATCGTCCAGGCCGATATTCGTTATACCGGCAAGCTTCCTATGCGGAGCTGTATTCTGCGTTCTGTGCGACCTTATAGCAAGAACGCTTTTTGCACCAACGGAGCTTATGATAGGAACGGTAACTTCGGTTTTCGGAGCGCCGGTCGTAATATACATGATGATCAAGCGAAAGAAGGCGGAGGGTGACTGAATATGTCATATTTCAAAACAGAAGATCTGGCTGTCGGTTATGACGGCGCCGCGCTTATACGCGATATAAATATAAGTCTTGAAAGGGGCAAGATACTTACGCTTATAGGCCCTAACGGGGCAGGCAAATCTACTGTTTTAAAATCGATGGCTCGTCAGCTTTCGCCGATATGCGGCGCTGTGTATATAAATAAGCGCGAGATCTCATCAATGACGCCGCGTCAGCTCTCAAGGGAAATGTCTGTCGTGCTTACCGAGCGTGTGCGCTCGGAGCTTTTGACGTGCGCCGAGGTCGTCGCCATGGGGCGCTATCCATATACGGATATGTTCGGACGGCTGAGTGCCGGCGATAAAGCCGCGGTAAAAGACGCTCTTTTAAAAGTGCGTGCAAGCGAACTTGCCGATAAGGACTTTTTTACGCTGTCTGACGGTCAAAAGCAGCGCATAATGCTTGCGCGCGCCATATGTCAGGAGCCGAAGGTGATGCTGCTCGACGAGCCTACGGCATATCTCGATATACGATATAAGATAGAGCTTTTGGAAATTTTAAGAGAGATGGCGCGTTCGGGAGTTACAGTGATAATGTCGCTTCACGAAATAGATCTGGCAGTAAAGGCGTCGGACTATCTTGTATGCCTGAAAGGAGATAAGATAGAGGCTTTCGGAAGTCCGGAGGATATTCTTGGGGACGATACGATAGAGCGCCTCTACGATCTGGAAAAAGGGTCGTACGATCTTTTGTTCGGAAGCGTGGAGCTAAAAAAACCAAAAGGAGCGCCGCGCGTGTTCGTAGTTTCGGGAGCGGGGCGCGGCATACCTTTTTACAGGGCGCTTCAAAAGCGCGGTATACCGTTCGCAACGGGCGTGTTGTTTGAAAACGATGTTGACATGTATGCGGCAAAGCGCCTGTCGGACTGCATTATATCGGCGCCCGCATTCGAGCTTGTTTCAGAGGAGCGCTTTAATAAGGCGGCGGATGTGCTTTTAAAATGCAGCGCCGTAATAGATGCGGGAACGCCTGTAGGCACGTTTAATTTGCCGAATGCGCGCCTTGTTGAGCTTGCCGGTAAACGTGGCATGCCGATATACAAAAGTATAGGAGCAGTATTAAATGAAAATGTGTGACGATAAAAAAATGCACATACCGCGAATTCTTATATCGGGCACATCGAGCGGTTGCGGCAAAACCACCGTAGCAAGCGCCGTTATAAAAGCTCTTGTAAACAGGGGACTTAAAGTAGGCACGCAAAAGTGCGGCCCCGATTACATAGACCCCATGTTTCACGCAGCGATAACGGGCGACAAGGGCTCAAATCTCGACAGCTTCTTTTTTGACGATGAGACGCTTCGCTTTTTGCTTCAAAATAAAGCGAAAGACAAGGATATAAACATAATAGAAGGCGCTATGGGATTTTATGACGGAATAGGCATGTCCGAGAAGGGAAGCGCCTATGATATATCAAAGCGCATAAATTGCCCCGCTGTTCTTACGGCGCCGGCAAACGGCGCTTCGCTTTCGACACTCGCTTTGATAGACGGCTTTATATCGTTTTATCCAGACAATTTGATATGCGGCGTTATTCTTAACAGGTGTACGCCCGGAATATATGAGGAGCTTTCAAAAGAAATTAAAAAAAGATTCAAAAAGCGCGTGCTCCCTCTCGGCTTTATGCCTTACATGCCCAAATGTTCGCTTGAGAGCCGTCATCTCGGACTTGTGACGGCGCGGGAGGTCGACGGGCTTAATGAAAAACTAAAGATGCTGTCCTGTCAGGCAGAAAAAAGCATAGATCTAGACGCTGTAATAAAGCTCGCAAATGAAGCGGAGCCTTTGGATAACGCAAACATTGCGGCTCCTCGCTTTGAAAGCGTGCGCATCGGCGTTGCGCGCGATGAAGCGTTTTGCTTTTATTACGAGGACAGTCTTTCCTTGTTGGAATGTATGGGAGCCGAGCTTGTAGATTTCAGCCCCCTGCACGATAAAAAACTGCCCGAAGGTATCTGCGGTCTGTATCTTGGGGGCGGATATCCCGAACTGTATGCGCAAGGTCTTTGCAAAAATACGTCTATGCTTATTTCCGTTAAAAGCGCGCTGTCAGACCGACTGCCGTGCATTGCCGAATGCGGCGGCTTTATGTATCTTACAAAAAGCATAGGAGAGTATCCCATGGCGGGCTTTTTTGACGGCAAGTGCTTTGACACGGGCAGACTTTCCCGATTCGGATATATTGAGCTTACGGCAAAGCATGACAATATGCTCTGCCGCAAGGGAGAGAAAATACGCGCGCACGAGTTTCACTATTGGGACTGCGGATCAAGCGGCGATTCATTTGAAGCGCGAAAGCCCTCCGGCAGAGTATGGAGCGGAGTATTTGCAACAGACAGACTCTACGCCGGATACCCCCACTTTCATTTTTATTCGAATATCGATTTTGCAGTAAACTTTTATAAAGCATGTTTGGAGGAAAAGCATAAGAATGATCGAAAACATAGAGCCTTCGGAAATTGAAAAGCGCAGCTTTGAGATAATTTCTGAGCTGCTCGGAGGAAAGATTTTGGCGCCTGAAAACGAGCAGGTGATAAAACGCGCCATTCATGCGACGGCAGACCTTGACTATGCCGACGATCTCGTTTTTTCCGAAGGAGCAGTAAAGAAGGGTATTGCGGCGCTTCGGAGCGGATGCGATATCGTTACCGATACGAATATGGCGCGTGCCGGCATAAATAAGAGCGTGCTTTCACGCTTGGGCGGGCGCGTACATTGCTTTATGTCTGATGAAGATGTGGCTTCCGAGGCGAAAGCGCGCGGCATAACGAGAGCGGCTGTGTCGATGGAAAAGGCTTCGCACATAGAAAAATCGTGTATTTTTGCCATAGGCAACGCGCCTACCGCTCTTATACGACTAAAGGAGCTCTGCGATGAAGGGCACATTCGGCCTGCGTTGGTGATAGGCGTTCCCGTGGGATTTGTAAACGTAGCGGAAAGTAAAGAGCTTATCATTATGTCGGACATGCCGCATATCGTTGCTCGCGGGAGAAAGGGCGGAAGCAGCGTTGCGGCCGCTGTTGTAAACGCGCTTCTTTATCAGATAATGCGGTGAAGATATGAGAGAGTATATAAATAAAGACGGAAAGCGTTTAAGGCTTGGATATACTACGGGCACATGCGCCGCGGCAGCGTCAAAGGCGGCGGCATGGATGCTTCTTACGGGCAGAAGGCTTGAAAAGATAACTATATCAACGCCTAAGGGGATAAATGTAACGCTTGACATAGAAGAAATAAGCATAGATAAAAACTCGGTAAAATGCGCCGTTAAAAAAGACAGCGGCGACGACCCCGACATAACCGACGGGATATATATTTTTGCCGAGGTTTCGCGCATATCTGCGCCCGAAATACTTATCGAAGGCGGACGCGGCATAGGCCGCGTGACTAAGAGAGGACTTGACAGAAACGTGGGCGAGGCGGCGATAAATTCCGGCCCGCGCCGCCAGATAAGAGATAACCTTTTGGAGGTTTGCCGTATCACCGATCACAGGGGCGGGCTTTCGGTGCTGATATCCGCGCCCGAGGGCGAGAGCATTGCAAAAAAGACTCTAAACTCCCGCCTCGGGATAGTGGGAGGCATATCTATACTCGGAACTACCGGGATCGTGGAACCGATGAGCGAACAGGCGCTTATAGAAACGATACGTCTGGAGCTTTCTGAGAGAAAAGAGAGCGGTGAGGAATATGTAATGCTTGCGCCCGGAAATTACGGTATTGAATATATAAAAAGCCTGGGAGCAGATGAAAAATATGCGGTGGTCACCTCTAATTTTATAGGAGACGCTTTAGATTTGGCCGTTATGTTCGGTTTTAAAGGCATACTCATCATAGGCCATATGGGCAAACTTGTAAAGCTTGCCGGAGGGATGTTCAATACTCACTCAAAATACGGAGACTGCCGAATGGAGATAATAGCCGCCAATGCCGGCACTCAGGGGATTTTTCCAAATCAAATGGAGCGAATTCTTGAGTGTCCCACATGCGATGCGGCGCTTGATATTCTAAAAGAAAACAATGTTTATGATAATACGCTGAGACGAATAATGCAGCGCATCGAATCAAATATAAGCGCACGCATATCGGGAAAAGCCGAAGCAGGTGTTATAATGTTTTCAAGACAGCACGGCTTTTTATGCGAAAGCGAAAACGCGCAAAGTCTTTTTAAGAAGATAGTAAAGGAGTAATACCATGGTTTACTTCGTAGGAGCGGGAAGCGGCGCGCCTGACCTTATAACGATAAGAGGCGCGCGCCTTTTGAGCGAAGCCGACATTATAATATATACGGGATCTCTTGTAAATCCCGAGCTTCTTTCATATGCAAAAAAAGACTGCAGAATATTTAACAGCGCGAAGATGACGCTTGATGAGGTGATAGACGTCATAAAACGGGCGGAGGGAGAAAGAAAGACAACGGTGCGTCTTCATACGGGAGATCCGTGTCTTTACGGCGCCGTAAGGGAGCAGTTTGACGCGCTCTTTAAGCTTGGAATAGAGTTTTCGGTATGCCCGGGAGTCAGCTCGTTTTCGGCGGCTGCGGCTTCGCTTAAAGCGGAGTATACGCTTCCCGGCGTAAGCCAAAGCGTGATAATCACGCGCGCGGCGGGACGAACGCCCGTGCCTGATGCGCAGTCGGTGCGCGCTCTCTCGGCGCATAAGGCGACCATGGTGATCTTTTTAAGCGCGTCGCTTTGCGAAAGTCTTCAAAGCGAGCTTATTTTGGGCGGATGGAGCGAAGACACGCCCGCAGCAGTTGTGTACAAGGCGTCTTGGCCTGACGAAAAGATACTTCGATGCAGTGTGGGCACGCTTTATGATACCGTAAGACGAAACAATATAGAAAAGACTGCGCTTATAATAGTTGGGAACGTTTTGGGCGATGAGTATTTACGTTCGCTTTTATACGATCCTGCGTTCAGTACAGAATACCGAGAGGCGAAAAAATGAAGATCGCAATTTTTGCATACAGTAAGAGGGGACGCGCTTTGGCAATAAGGCTTAAAGCCTGCATTAAGGACTGTGAGGTTTGCATTTTCGTTCCCGAAAGATTGAAAGAAGCGGGACTTATTACGATACAAAGCCTGTCCGCCGACTTATATAAAGAGCTCTTTTCCAAGGCGGACGCACTCGTTTTTATCGGCTCCTGCGGCATTGCCGTAAGAAATATAGCGCCGTATGTTCATAACAAGCAGACAGACCCTGCAGTTATAGTTATAGATGAGCTGGGACGCTTTGTGATACCGATCTTATCGGGACATATAGGCGGGGCAAACGCGCTTGCGCTGAAGCTGTCCGAATATTTAGAGGCGACTCCCGTAATAACAACGGCAACTGATATAAATCATAGGTTTTCGCCCGATGCATGGGCAAAAAAGAACGGATTTGTCATTGGAGATATAAGCCTTGTAAAGACGGTGTCGGCGGCAATACTTGAACGCGATGTGCCGATGATATGCGATCTCCCGGTAAAAGGAGATTATCCCCGAGGCATACAAATAAATGCTCGGGGCGATACAGGTATACTTATAAGCTATAAAACAGGCGCCGCGCCGTTTGAAAAAACGCTTTGCCTCATTCCCGTTATCCTTCATGTGGGCATAGGGTGTAAAAAAGGAACAAGCGCAGAGCAGATAAAGAAAGCCATAGAGAACGTTTTTTCCCGCGAGGGCATAGACAAGCGCGCTGTAAAGCTTTATTCGACTATAGATCTAAAGGCAAATGAGCCGGGGCTTATAAGCTATTGCCGCGCTGAGGGAAAGCCGCTTGTTGTTTACGGCGCAAAAGAGCTTCGCGCTGTAGAGGGCGATTTTGTCGCGTCTGATTTTGTAAAAAGCGTTACGGGAGTTGACAACGTATGCGAACGCGCCGCAATGGCGGGCGCGCACGAGCTTGTAGTGAAGAAAACGGCTGCAGGCGGCGTGACTGTTGCGGTTGCGGCCGAAAATACGGAGGTGTGCTTTGAGTAAGCTTTATGTGGTGGGCATAGGTCCGGGGAGCCGCGGGGATATGACCAAGAGAGCAGACAGCGCGCTGAGAGCCGCCGACGTTATAATAGGTTACGGCGTATATACCGAGCTTATACGAGACCATTATCCCGAAAAAGAGTTTATCAGTACGCCGATGACAGAGGAGGTAAAGCGCTGCCGTATCGCAATAGAGCTTGCAAGCGCGGGAAAGACGGTAGCCGTCGTATGCTCGGGAGACAGCGGAGTATACGGCATGGCCGCGCTTATATATGAATTAAGAGGCGAAAGCTTGGCGCCACAGATACGGGTAATACCGGGAGTTACCGCCGCTTTGAGCGGGGGAGCGCTTTTAGGCGCGCCGATATCGCACGATTTTGCCGTGATAAGCTTAAGCGACCGCCTGACGCCGTGGGAGAAGATAGAAAGGCGCCTTAGCGCGGCGGCCTGGGCCGATATGGCTATCGTCATATATAATCCGGGGGGACGTGCGCGCCCCGATCATTTGAAAAGGGCTTGCGAAACGCTTTTAAAGATACTTCCGAAGGATCGCGTCTGCGGCATAGCAAGAAACGTGGGGAGAGACAACGAAAGCCGGAAAATACTTTCGCTTTTACAGCTTAGAGACGAAACAGTCGATATGTTTTCAACTGTTTTTATTGGAAACTCAGAAACAAAGATAATAAACGAAAATATGATAACGCCGAGAGGGTATAAAAATGTATAATATATGCATTTTTGCAGGAACAACTGAAGGGCGAAGGCTCATTGAAATATTTGGCGAATATGATGATGTTCGCATTACCGCATGCGTTGCGACCGATTATGCAAAAATGCTTATTGCGCCGAAAAAGACGATAGATGTGATGACGGGACGCATGGAATATGGCGAAATGGAAGAGCTTTTTCAAAAATCGCGCTTTGATACCGTTATAGACGCTACTCATCCTTATGCAGATAAGGCAACGGAGAATATAAAGCGAGCTGCGCATTCTGCCGGTCTGGAATATATAAGAATAAAACGCGCAGAGTCCGAGGTTTCAAATGATATCGCGTTCTTTGACCGCGTGTCGGACGCGGCAGATCATCTCAGTAAAAGAGAAGGCAATATACTCTTTACAACGGGAGTAAAAGATATAGGGCGCTTTTCCTCTGTGACAGGCTTTAAGGAGAGAGCTTACGTACGCGTGATCCCCGCAGAGTCTTCTCTTAAGCAATGCAGAGACGCCGGTGTTTTGCCCTCGCATATAATAGCCATGCAGGGCCCGTTTTCCGAAGAAATGAACATAGCAACGATAAAAATGACCAAAGCCGTATATCTTGTAACAAAGGACGGAGGAAGCGCGGGAGGCTTTTATGAAAAGCTTGAAGCGGCGAAGAAAACGGGCGCGCGCCTTTTGGTGATAGGACGCCCCAAAGAAGATGAAGGTCTTGCTTTTTCTGAAGCGGTGAAGCTTTTAAAAGAGCGCTTGGGCATAGCTTTGAGGCCGCTTGTCTTTGTGATAGGTATGGGCATGGGAAACGAAGGCACGCTTACGTCCGACGCGGCAATTGCACTGAAGGATTCGGACTGCATAATAGGCGCAAAGCGCCTTTTATGTGCGGTAAGCGACAAAAATAAGCCTTGTTATGAGGCCGTATCCTCCGATGATATAGCCAAGTTTATATCATCGCATAAGGAGTATACACGATTTGCGGCAGTCATGTCAGGCGATACGGGCTTTTTCAGCGGTGCAAAAAAGCTTATAAATAAGTTTTCTTTTTGCGATGTAAAGGTAATACCGGGAATCAGCTCACTTTCATACCTTTGCGCTGCGCTTAAGACGCCGTATGACGACGCTGCGTTTTTAAGCCTTCACGGAAGAGAATGCAGCGTTGCAAATAAGGTCAAAAACAACCGCCGTCTTTTTGTACTCTTAGGAGGAGAGAACACAGCCGAAGGCTTATGTAAAACGCTTTCGGAAGCGGGTCTCGGTTTCGTTAAGGTAAGCATCGGAGAACGGCTGGGGTATAAAGATGAAAAGGTGACTACGGGTACGGCTATGGAGCTTAAAGACGGCAAATACGACTCGCTGTGCGCGGCGCTTATAGAAAACGACCGCGCACAGAAAAGCTTTATTTTCGGTCTGCCTGACAACGCTTTTTCGCGCCCTGAAAGCGACGGCAGGTCAATACCCATGACAAAAAGCGAGGTGCGTGCGGTATGCCTTTCAAAGCTTAGGCTTTGTGAATGCTCCGTTCTTTGGGATATAGGCGCGGGCACCGGCTCCGTGTCCGTTGAGGCGGCGCGCCTTTTGGAAAGCGGACACGTATATTCAATAGAAAAAAGAGAAGAAGCGGCAAAGCTTATAGAAAAAAACAAGGAGAGCTTCGGCCTAGATAATATTACGGTGATAAGAGGCTTGGCGCCTGAAGCGTGCGAGGATCTTCCAACGCCTACCCACGCTTTTATCGGCGGAAGCGAAGGGCATATAAAAGATATCGCAGATGTTTTGCTTAAAAAAAACCCGAATGTACGCATAGTTGCGACTGCAGTTTCCCTTGAAACCGTATCACAGCTCAACTCTTTGATGAAAGATCTCGGATTTACATATACAGAGGTCGTATCTTTAAGCACGGCGCGCGCAAAAACGGCCGGAGAGCACACTCTCATGCGCGCCGAAAACCCGATATACATATTTTCGATGCAGACAAAGAAGGAAGCGTTATGATCCTGTCGCTTGCCGCTTTTATAATAGGCTTTATAGTTGATCTTATCGTTGGGGACCCGCACGGTTTCCCTCATCCGGTCGTATTTATGGGAAAGCTTATAAGCGCACTTAAAGGCGCGCTGCTTCGGGTCTTTCCGAAAACAGCGGCGGGAGAAAGGGCGGCGGGCGTTTGCCTTTGGTTTATTACGGCCGCCGTTTCAACATGTGCGCCGCTTATTATACTTATCGTCTTAATGCAAATAAGCCCATGGCTTAGGCTGGCCGCAGAAAGCTTTATGTGCTGGCAGATAATTGCCGTTAAGTCCTTAAAAGACGAGAGCATGAAGGTTTACAGGGCGATTTGCGACGACGATACCAAAAGAGCAAGACACGCCGTATCAATGATCGTGGGGCGAGATACGGAAAGGCTTGACAAGGCGGGCATAATACGCGCCGCAGTTGAGACGGTCGCGGAGAACACATCGGACGGGGCGGTCGCGCCTATGTTTTTTTTGGCAATAGGCGGCGCGCCGCTTGGCTTTTTTTACAAAGCCGTAAATACAATGGACTCGATGATAGGATATACCGATCCGCCGTTTAAAAATATAGGTGCGTTCGCGGCGAGAGCCGACGATGTATTTAACTTCATACCGGCGCGCATTTCGGCGCTTTTTATGCTCGCTGCAGGCGCGATTTTGGGATTTGACGCAAACGGCGGCGTGAAGATATTTAAAAGAGACAGATATAATCACAAAAGCCCAAATTCCGCTCAGACGGAATCGGTATGCGCAGGTCTTTTGGGCATACGCCTTGGGGGCGGCGCATGGTATCACGGAACGTTCCACGAAAAACCGTATATCGGCGACGATACAAGAGATATAGAAAATGAAGACATAGCGCGCGCCTGCCGCCTTTTATATTTGACGTCGGTCATCACGCTTATGGTATTTTGCACGATCAAAATCATTATTATCATATAGGGGGAAAACGCAATGCTTTATAATACAAAAAATCCCCATGGCGGCGATATATACTCGGGAAACATCACGCTTGACTTTTCCTCGAGTATTAATCCGCTAGGAACGCCCGAAAGCGTTAAAGATGCCGTTCGCCGTGCAGCCGAGCGCATACACGTTTACCCCGACCCTTATTGCCGCAGACTTACTGAGTCTGTCGCGGAGTATGAGAATATAAAAAAAGAGAATATCATTTTCGGCGCAGGCGCGTCAGAGCTTATATACGCTTACTGCGGCGCGCTTTTGCCGGGGCGCGCAGTCTTGACTGCGCCCACGTTTTCGGAGTATGAAAGGGCGCTCGGGCGCGCGGGCTGCGAAGTATACAGATATGAACTTGCGCGTGAGAACGGATTTGCCCTTGGGGAAGGATTTCTTGATTTTATAAAAGAAAAATCTCCCGACGCAGTATTTTTATGCAATCCAAACAATCCGACGGGAAGGCTTATATCCGAGCGCACTTTGATCAAGATACTCGATCTTTGCGTCGACACGGGAACGGCCTTTTTTTTAGACGAGTGCTTTCTTGACCTTACAAACGGAGGCGAAAGCCTGAAAAGGTATATTTCGGAATGTTCCGGCCTGTTTATTCTGAAGGCATTTACAAAGAATTTCGGCATGGCGGGAGCGCGCCTGGGATATGCGCTTACAAGCGACAGCGAACTTATCTCAAAGATGTCTTGCGAGGTACAGCCGTGGAATGTGTCGGTAATATCGCAGGAGGCCGGTCTTGCGGCTCTAAGCGAGACAGATTTTTTAAAAAGCGCGCGTTCGCTCATAGAAATACAGAGGTCATGGCTTAAAAAGGAGCTTGAAGGGCTGGGATTTTGGGTATGCCCGTCAGACGCGAATTTTCTTATGTTTTACGGCGAAGAGGGACTTCATATCCCGCTTAAAGAGCAGGGGATAGCCATAAGAAACTGCGCAGATTTTCATGGACTGGGAGAGGGTTGGTACAGGGCGTCGGTAAGAATACAAAAGGACAACGAAGCTCTTATCAAAGCGCTCACAAACGCTGTTTTGGAGAAAAGATATGGCTAAGAATATTATGATACAGGGTACAATGTCAAACGCGGGGAAAAGCTTGCTTGCCGCCGCATTATGCCGCATTTTCAGGCAGGACGGACTTCGCGCCGCGCCGTTTAAGAGCCAGAATATGTCGCTTAATTCCTTTATTTCGTCCGACGGAGGCGAGATGGGGCGCGCACAGGCAGTACAGGCGGAGGCGGCCGGCATTGCGCCTGACGTAAGGATGAACCCCATACTGTTAAAGCCTACTACGGATATGGGAAGTCAGGTCATCGTCGGAGGCCGCGTTTTGGGCAATATGAGAGCTGCGGAATACTATAAAAAAAAGCGTGAGTTTATCCCCGATATAATGGCGGCGTATGAAAGCCTTTCCGAAGAATACGACGTTATAGTGATAGAAGGCGCGGGAAGTCCGGCGGAGATAAATTTAAATAAAGACGATATCGTGAACATGGGGCTTGCGCGCATGGTAGACGCGCCCGTACTGCTGGTCGGAGATATAGACCGCGGCGGCGTGTTCGCGCAGCTTTACGGCACGGTGGCGCTTTTATCAGGCGAGGAGCGCGCCCGAATAAAGGCGACGGTCATAAATAAATTCAGAGGCGACAGAACGATACTTGAACCGGGACTTGATATTTTAAGGGACCTTTGCGGCGTTCCAGTAGCGGGGGTCATACCGTATATGAATATCGACATTGACGACGAGGACAGCTTAACAAAGCGCTTTTCGAACGATAAAAAGAGAAGGCTCATAGATATTGCCGTAATACGCCTGCCGCGCATTTCCAACTTTACCGATTTTTCGCCCTTTGAGCGCTACGACAGCGTATCGTTAAGGTACGTAACGCATCCGCGCGAGCTTGAGGGTGCGGATATGATAATGATACCTGGTACGAAAAGCACGATAGAGGATCTAAAGTGGATTAGATCGCGCGGACTTGAGGCAGCCGTAAAGCATGCGGCTTCAAACGGTACGCCCGTTATGGGCGTCTGCGGCGGATATCAGATGCTCGGACGAAGCATTACGGACGAGGGAGGCAGCGAAAGCGAAAATACGTCGTCCGTGCGAGGCATGGAGATGCTTGATATGGATACGGTATTTTTTAAAGATAAGGTGCAGACGCAGACAAGAGGCGTTTTTTCCTCAGTTGAGGGCGTGCTTTCTTCTTTGAACGGCCTTTCTTACGAGGGATATGAGATACACATGGGACGAAGCGCACAAGAGTCTTCGCCTCTTTCGGGGAAGGGAAACGTCTACGGCACGTATATACACGGCATATTCGACGCCGAAGGGATAAGCGAACGCATTATTCATGCGCTCTGCGCCGAAAAAGGTGTAGATCCGTCTCTCATTAATGCTTACGATACGAAAGTGTATAAAGAACGTGAGTACGACTTGCTTGCCCGTATCGTCAGAGAAAACATAGATATGGAGCTTATTTATCGTATTTTGAATAAAGAGGTGTGAATATGGCGGGGCTTTTGCACATTTACTGCGGAGAAGGCAAGGGTAAAACGACTGCCGCCGCAGGGCTTGCTTTGCGCGCGGCAGGCGCGGGCATGCGCGTTTTGTTCGTGCAGTTTTTAAAGGACGGCTCATCTTCGGAAATAAAGGCTCTCGAAAAGTTTGAGAATATCAGCATAGAAGTATGCAAAAAGAATTACGGTTTTTTTAAGCATATGAGCGATGAAGAAAGAAAAGAAGCCGCGCACGCCTACTGCGAGCTTTTTAAAAATGCAGTAAAAAAGAGCGAAAACGGAGTGGATATGCTTATACTTGACGAGATAATATCGGCCTGCAGCCATAAGCTCATTTCGGAGGCGATGCTTACGGATTATATAAAGAGAAAGCCCGCAGGCCTCGAGCTTGTATTGACGGGGCGATATCCCTCTGATGCGCTTATAGATCTTTCCGATTATGTTACCGAAATGAAGAAAATAAAGCATCCTTACGACAGAGGTATAGCGGCACGCCGCGGAGTGGAATTTTAAAAGGAGAGGCGTATATGGAGAAAAGGTTAAACTATCTTAAAGCTTCGGTGCGCCCGCTCGATACGGCGGCAATGGATGCGGCGAGAGAGCGTCAAAGCAGGCTTGCAAAGCCGCCTGGAAGCTTGGGAAGGCTTGAAGCGCTGTCGGTCCAGGCAGCGGGGATAACGGGACAGGTCCACAATGAGATAAAAAAGACGCAGCTTCTGGTGTTCGCCGCAGACAACGGCGTTGTTTCAAAAGGCGTATCGAGCGCGCCGCAGAGCGTTACGTTAAAGCAAGCCGTAAATATTGCACAGGGCAGAACGGGAGCCGCTGTTTTGGCTAAGACTTTCGGCTGCGGCGTGACCGTCTGCGACGTGGGCATAAACGGCGATGTTTCATGCACGGATGTAATAAATAAAAAGATAGCCTATGGTACGCATGACATTTCGACAGGCGCAGCCATGACAAGAGATCAGGCGCTTAGGGCTGTGCTTACGGGCTTTGAAGTTGTGGAGATAACAAAAGCCGACGCCGTAGGTATAGGGGAGATGGGTATAGGAAATACGACAACGGCCTCTGCGGTGCTTTGCGCGCTTTTGGATACAGATGTAACAAGCGTGACGTCGCGCGGAGGCGGTCTTACTGACGCGGCTTTTGAAAACAAAAAAGCAGTTATACGCGCCGCCTTAGAAATAAACAGGCCGGATAAGAACGATGTTTTAGACGTCATTTCAAAAGTCGGCGGATTTGATATAGCGGCAATGTGCGGCGCGTTTTTAGGCGCGGCATATTTTAAAAAGCCTGCAGTCATCGACGGTTTTATTTCCATTGTTTCCGCACTTTGCGCCGTAAAGCTTTGTCCGAACGTTTTGGGATATCTGATACCAAGCCATGCATCTGTTGAACTAGGGTATAAAGAGGCGGCAAAGGCGCTTAAAGTTAGACCGCTGTTTGATTTCGATATGCGCCTTGGCGAGGGCAGCGGCTGCCCGTTCGCGCTTGCGGCGCTTAGAGCTTCGTGCGAGGTCGTCAATAATATGGCGACGTTTGATGAGGCGGGTATTGACGATTCGTACCTTGAAGATATAAGGCGCGAAATATAGGCTTAGCGTATCATAAATTGCGGGAGGATATAATGGGCAGGCTTGTGCTTGTAATGGGCGAAAACAACAGCGGCAAAAGCGCGTTTGCCGAACAGCTTATTCTAAAAAGCGGCGAAAAGCGATATTATATAGCGACGATGACGCCGGTGACCGAAGAAAACCATGAACGTATAAAAAAGCATAAGGCTGCGCGCGCACGATACGGCTTTAAAACTCTTGAGCTTCAGTATTCGGTGAGCGATGCAGATATCGCGCGCTATAGCGCCGTGCTTCTTGAGGATGTGTCTAATCTGCTTGCGAACACTGTTTTTGAAGGCAGGGGTTCTTTGGAAAGCGTTTATTCCGATATTCTGAAGCTTAAGGACAGATGCGATATCCTCGTTGCCGTTACCATATCGGGACTTACCGAAGAAGGCTTTGATAAAGATACCGCGCACTATATCAGCGCGCTTAACGAATTGAACGAAAAGCTTTCAAATTCGGCGAACGCTGTTATCATAATGAAGAATAAAAAACATTTATATGTGAAAGGCTCAGAAAATGATATTTTTTAAAGCGTTTCTTACCGCGCTGTCAACCTACAGCGCGATACCCGTGCCGCAGTCTCGGTTTGACGAACGCACGATGAAATACGCCATATGCTTTTTTCCGGCAGTCGGAGTTATAATCGGCGTTATTCTTTTAGTCTGGTATAAGCTTTCAGCTGCCGCAGGACTAAGCGGTATTATGTTTTCGGCTGTCGCGTCCGCTTTGCCTGTAATTATAACGGGAGGCATTCATCTCGACGGTTACATGGACACGGTGGATGCGATTTGTTCGCACAGAGAGCGCGAACGAAAGCTTGAAATAATGAAGGACCCTCACACGGGAGCCTTTGCTCTTATCTATATCGTAGTATATTTTATAATATACTTCGCGCTGACAAACGAGCTGTATATATTGAGGGCTTTTTCTGCGGCTTTTCCTGTGTTCATTATATCGCGCGCGCTTTCGGCCTTTTTGGCGTTGCGGCTTCCGAATGCGAGAGGCATGGGCATGCTTCTTTACTATACCGAAAGCACCGAAAAATCGAAAGCGGAGCTTGCGGCGCTTATAACAGCGGCGGCTGCGTGCGTGCTTATGATAATAATATCGCCGCCGTGCGGCATTTTTGCCGCCGTGCTTTCGGTTTTGTGGGTGCTTTTATACACACATACGGCAATGAAGCAGTTTGGGGGAGTTACCGGCGATACGGCGGGCTTTTTTTTAGAAGTCTGCGAGCTTTTATGCCTTGCCGGCGTATTGATAGGAGCTCTTATAAGATGATCGACGTTATATTTATCCGCCACGGAGCGACGGCGGGCAATCTTTTGAGGCGATACGTCGGACGAACGGACGAGCCGCTTTGTGCGGAGGGCATAAAACAGGCGCTGTCGCTTAAAAAAGAGGGATTTACCCCCGATCATATTTTTGTAAGCCCGATGAAGCGGACTTACGAAACTGCAGAGCTTATATTTCCGAAGAGGCGATTTATCATGTACGAAGGCTTTAAGGAGACTGACTTCGGCATATTCGAGGGAAAGACGGCGCGCGAGCTAGAATGCTGCCCCGAATACCGCGCGTGGGTCGAATCGGGCTGCCTCTCCGATATACCGAATGGTGAAAGTGTTGCGCACTTTAAGGAAAGATGCGTAAAAGCCTTTGATGAAGCGATTAGAAGCGTGCCCGACGGCTCAAGTGCCGCGTTTGTGATCCACGGAGGGGTGATAATGGCGATACTCGAGGCGCGCGCGACGCCGAAGCGAGATTTTTATGAATATCACATAAAAAACGGGGAATACATACGGGGACGATATAACGGGAAGACGATAGTCTTTTTGTAACGTAAAACCGGCGCGCTTTGCGGCACGCCGGTTTTGTAATATATACGCTATTCCACATCCTGCAGCGCATCGTAGCCTTCTTCGCCGGTGCGCACCTTTACTACGTTTTCAACGTCGTAGACGAATATTTTGCCGTCGCCTATATGTCCGGTATAGAGCGTTTTTTTCGCGGTCTCAATAACGCTGCGGACGGGCACCTTGCTTACAACGATGTCTATCTGTATTTTGGGAAGCAAAGTGGCCTCCATCTGAACGCCGCGGTAAAATTCGGGCTTGCCCTTTTGGAGCCCGCACCCTAAAACGTGCGATACCGTCATTCCTGTTATGCCTATATCCATAAGCGCATTTTTAAGCGTTTCAAAGCGAGATTCCTTGCAGATTATCTCGACCTTTGTGAATTTAGGTCTATCATCGCTGAAAACGGGCATTTTTCTTACGGGAACGGCCTCGGAAACGGGAATATCACCCGAAACGACGACGGGCGCAGCACCCTCGTCAACGTAATCGGGCAGCATTGCAAAGCCGGCATATGCAGAGGGGAGACCGTGCTCCGATGCATCGAGGCCCGCAAGCTCATCTTCTTTTGAAGCGCGAAGACCTATCGTATGTCTGATAATAAGGAAAACAATCGTTATTGTCACTGCTGTCCATGCCGAAACACAGACAAAGCCCAAAGCCTGTATGCCCAAAAGCTCAAATCCGCCGCCGTAGAAAAGGCCTGTAAGCGTTTCGCCCGATGCATTTGAAACGGCATATCCCGGCGCGTCGGAAGTTGCGAACAGTCCAACGGCCAATGTGCCCCAAATGCCGTTTATTCCGTGAACCGCAACTGCTCCGACGGGATCGTCAATATGAAGCTTATGATCGAGAAGCCATACGCCGAATACGACAAGCAAGCCTGCGACCGCGCCGATGACAGCCGCTCCCGAGGCGCTCGTAACGTCGCAGCCTGCGGTTATCGCAACGAGTCCCGCAAGCGAAGCGTTAAGGCACATCGAAACGTCTACCTTGCCGTATTTTACCCATGTAAATATCATGCATACGACGGTAGCAACTGCGGGGGAAACGGTAGTCGTAAGAAAGATCGAGCCAAGCTGGTCAACGGTAGTCGCTGCAGCTCCGTTAAATCCGTACCATCCGAGCCAAAGGATAAAAACGCCCAAAGCGCCGAGAGCAATGTTGTGGCCAGGGAAGGCGTTTACCTTTGTAACTTTTCCGTTTTTGTCGCAAGTAAACTTTCCTATACGAGGACCGAGTATCTTAGCGGCTATTAAGGCCGATATACCGCCGACCATATGTATGGCGCAGGAGCCCGCAAAATCGTGAAAACCCATTTGCGAAAGCCAGCCTCCGCCCCATATCCAATGCGCCTCTATGGGGTATATAAGCGCCGAGAGAATGGCAGAATAAACACAGTAAGAAAGGAATTTGGTGCGTTCTGCCACCGCGCCCGAAACGATAGTAGCGGTAGTGGCGCAAAATACCAGGTTAAATACAAAGCCGGAAAAATCGAAATCCGCGTATGCCGTAAACAGGTCGAAGCCGGGTCTTCCTATAAAGCCCAGAACGTCTTCTCCCATCAGCAGGCCGAAGCCAATGAGTATGAAAACAACAGTGCCGATGCAGAAGTCCATAAGGTTCTTCATTATGATGTTGCCCGTATTCTTTGCCCGCGTAAAACCGGCCTCTACCATTGCAAAGCCTGCCTGCATCCAGAATACGAGTGCGGCTCCTATAAGAAACCACACGCCGAAGACCTGTTCGGACGCAGAGGCAGAAACCAACTCTCTAATTACGTCATCCATTTATATCATCTCCTTATAATGTTTGCCGCTATAATGAACGGCTTTTAGAAAAAACATGTTTTAAACTCAAAAAACGGCGCCTTTGGGAGTATTCCCGAAGACGCCGTTGTCTTGCCGCGCGGATCATTATGAGCTTAAAACAAAAAAGACGTTTTTAAGCGGATATGCTTAAAAACGCCTTTGTTTTACAATTCGCATTATAATCGCCAAGTAAAATGATGTCAATATATTTGCGCATATTTTTTTCTTTTCGGTGAAAAATGCAGAAATAACACCTTTTTCTAAGAAAATATGTGAAAAATATCGAAGGGTAATATAAGTATAATGAGACAAAAAAGCATCATTGGCCAACGGAGGTTATACTATGAAAAATATTACATACGGCTATATCCGCGTGTCGGCGCATGACCAAAATGAACAACGTCAGATCGAGGCAATGAGAGAGTTCGGCATAGAAAAGAGAAATATATACGGCGATAAGCTCTCGGGAAAGGATTTTGATCGTCCCGGATATATTCGTGTGCTAAATAATCTGAAGCCAAACGATACGCTGGTGATAAAAAGCATTGACAGACTGGGAAGAAACTACGAAGAGATATTGGAGCAGTGGCGGATAATAACGAAGGATAAAAATGCGGCGATAGTCGTGCTGGACATGCCGCTTTTGGACACGCGGGGGAAAAAGGACCTTACGGGCACGGTCATTGCCGATATAGTTTTGCAGCTTTTAAGCTATGTGGCGCAGACGGAACGTGAGTTTATAAGACAGAGGCAGGCTGAAGGAATAGCGGCGGCAAAGGCGAACGGGGTAAAGTTGGGGCGAAGACCGAAGAAGCCCCCGCATGGTTTTAATGAAATAAAATCAAAATATATGGAAGGCCGTATTTCTGCAAGAGAAGCGTCGAACAGAATGGGTATCACTCATAAGACGTTCCTTAAGTGGGTGAGGACGGAAGAGCTGAAAGCGCAGGAACAAAAAAGCTTCGGCAAAGCGTAAGAACGCATTCTGCCAAAGCTTTTTTATTAAATAATCTTTAGTCTCTCAAGAGCTTTTTAAGACCTGCAGCAAGTCCCTGCTGGGAGAGCGGGTACATCTTTATTTCGTTTTCGATCACGCGGCGCGATTCGCTTTTTCTGTTTATCAGGCTTTGGAAGGAGGGATTTAACCATATTGTATGGGGATATCTCTTTTTTATCCTTCTGAGCCACTCAAGACCGCTTGAATTTTCGCCGGCGTCGTAGCTGTAATAGCTTCTGAAATCAAGTTCGTCGAGCGCCATGAACGCATCGCCTACGATTATGACCTTATACTCAGGCGAAATGTTTTTCATCATGCGCTCTGTTTTGATGATCTTCGTCGGATCCAAAGTGGGTTCCGTATACAGCCTTGAATATATGCAGTTATGAAAATAATATACCTTAAGATCCTTGAAATGATTGCTCTTCATCGCCGCCTGGAAAAGCATACTGCAAAGCTTGCTGTAATACTCCATCGAGCCGCCCGAATCTATGAGCAGGAGAAGCTTTACGGTATTCTTTCTCGGTCTGCCGTAAACTATCTTCAGATTGCCTGCATTATCTGAGGTCTCGCGTACCGTCTGGTTTATGTCGAGCTCCGTTTTCGGCGCTTCTATGCGCGATGAATACTGTCTGAGCAGCCTAAACGCCATAACGAACTGGCGTGTATCAAGCGTGTTGTCGTTGCTCCAGTCGCGGTATCTGCGTTCCCCTGCAACGGTGAGCGCACCGCCGTGACGCCCCTGACCTGCAACTCTAATGCCTACGGGAGCGGCGCCGTTGTGGCCGAAGGGGCTTACACCGCGCGTGCCGACCCAGAACTTGCCTTTATTATGCTCCTTCTTCTGCTGCGTTAAGCGCTCTTTAAGCATTTCTTCCATGCGCTCAAGCGTAAGATCCTCAAGCCATGCTGAGCGCTTTTTGTCTATCTCGGTCGTCTTGACCTGCTTGCGGCTGAGCCATTTAAGGAATTCCTCGGGTATCTCGCCGGGGAAGGGCACGTCTTTAAAATAATCAAGAAAGGCTGCGTCGAACTTGTCGAAATTGGACTCCGTTTTAACGAGTATATTGCGGCAAAGGTAATAAAAGCCCGTAAAGCTCGATCCGCCGAGTCCCTTGTCGAGAGCCTCGGTAAGAGTCATCCACTCGTTTAAGGATACGGGAACGCCGCGAGATTTCAACAGGTAAAAGAAAGGTTCAAACACAAAAAAACCTCCAATATCAGCCGAGTTTCGCGTGCATCTGGTCTATATCCTCGTTCTTCTTTAAAAGCACGCCGGCAAACGGTATCGTTTCGCGTATCGTATCATAGGGGATGCCTGCCGCCTGTATTGCAGCTATCCAGTCGATGACCTCGGAAGTAGAGGGTTTCTTCTGGATATCGGGCAGGGAGCGTATCCAATAGAAGGCTTCCATAACATGAGCGAGAATATTCTCCTCAAGGTCGGGATAATGCACCTTTACTATCTCGCGCATGAGCTCCTCGTTCGGGAACTCTATATAATGGAATATGCAGCGGCGAAGGAAAGCGCCGGGCAGTTCCTTTTCCGCGTTCGAGGTTATAATAACTATCGGACGGTGCTTTGCCTTGATGGTCTTGCCCGTTTCGGGAATATAGAACTCCATCTTGTCAAGCTCCCAAAGAAGGTCGTTCGGGAATTCGAGGTCTGCCTTGTCTATCTCGTCTATAAGAAGCACCTTCTGCTCGTCGGAGGCGAACGCCTCGCCCAACTTGCCGAGAGAGATATACTTTTCTATATCGTCAACACTGTTTCCGCCGAACTGGCTGTCGTAAAGACGCTGTACGACGTCGTATACATAAAGGCCGTCCTGCGCCTTCGTCGTTGATTTTATGTTCCATATTATAAGGTCCATGCCGAGTGCGTTCGAGATGGCCTGCGCGAGCATGGTTTTACCTGTGCCGGGCTCGCCTTTTATAAGAAGCGGCTTCTCAAGAGCCATTGCTATGTTGACAGCATCAGTAAGTTCTTTTGATACTACATATTCTTCGCTGCCCTTAAATTGCGTAAATTCCATTTGCTTACCACCTTTAAACATATTTGATTTAATTATAAAGTCTGGGGCATATAAAAGTCAACAATAAAGCTTCAACGTCAAAAAATAAAAAGTGTATACTAAAGCGCCGCTTTATGATAAAATATAATCAAAACAAGTCTTTTTGGGGAGGATTAAAATGTTTTCCGGAAAAACTGTAGTAATAGGGATAACCGGCGGTATAGCCGCCTATAAGATACCGAATCTCGTAAGCATGCTCGTAAAAAAGAACGCGAACGTGCGCGTTATCATGACAGAAGCGGCAGAAAAGATAGTGTCGCCGATACCGATGGAGAGCCTAAGTAAGAACAAGTGCCTTATCGACACGTTTGACCGAAACTTCACCATGGAAACGGAGCATATAGCCGTTGCCGATTCGGCGGATGTGCTTATAATAGCTCCCGCTACGGCCAACACGATTGCAAAGCTTGCGCACGGCATCGCCGACAATATGCTCACTACGGTCGCGCTTGCGTGCCGCTGCAAAAAGCTCATCGCGCCCGCGATGAACACGGCGATGTACGAAAATCCCGTGACGCAGGACAATATAGAAACGCTTAAAAAATACGGCTGGGAGATAATAGGTCCCGTCGGCGGCAGGCTCGCCTGCGGCGCGGTGGGACTTGGCAAAATGGTCGAGCCGCAGACGATGCTTGAGTGTATTGAGCGCGCGCTTTACGAAAAGAAGGATTTTGCGGGGAAGAATATCATCGTTACGGCGGGGCCGACGCGCGAAGCTATAGACCCCGTAAGGTATATAACTAACCATTCTAGCGGAAAGATGGGCTATGCGATAGCAAAGCGCGCCGCATTAAGGGGAGCGCGCGTCACGCTTGTGAGCGGCCCCGTATCGATAGCGCCGCCCGAGGGCGTAGAGGTAGTAAATATCGTTTCGGCACAGGATATGTACGACGCCGTTGTAAGCCGCTTCGACAAAGCCGATATAGTTATAAAAGCGGCGGCTGTGGCCGATTACAGACCGGCAGTTGCCGCTGAGGACAAGATAAAAAAGAGCGACGGCGATATGAAGATAGAGCTTGAGCGCACGAAGGATATAATAGCGACCCTGGGAAGCATGAAGCGCGAAGGCCAGTTCTTATGCGGATTTTCGATGGAAACGCGCGACATGGTCGAAAACTCGAAAAAGAAGCTTGAAAAGAAGAATCTCGACATGATAGCCGCAAACAACGTGAAAGTCAAGGGCGCGGGCTTTGCGGGGGATACGAATATCCTCACGGTAATAACGCGCGGCGAGGCGAGAGAGCTACCGCTTTTATCTAAGGAAGATGCGGCGGATGTTCTGCTTACGATGATCGCGGAAAAGATGGGTCTGTAAATGTAAATGGACGAAAGGTATATATTCAGAAGAATAAAAAAAGATGAGCTGCCGCTCATGTTTTCACTCATAGAGGCGCGCATACGCTGGATGGACGAGGTGGGCATAGAGCAGTGGAACAAGACTCATTATACCGAAGTATATCCTTTGGAGTACTACGAGGGATACAGAAAAAGGGGAGGCGTGTTCGTTCTTATAGATATGTATGACGGCGCGCTTGCAGCGGCGGCAGTTATAAAGACCCAAGACGAAAGATGGCCAGAAAACGACGTGAAAGCGTATTATCTTCATAATTTTGCTTCGGACATAAGAAAAAAGGGAGCGGGCTCCGTTTTTCTTGAGCGCATGGAGACGTACGCAAAGCTTAACGGCATGGATTATATGCGGCTTGACTCGGCGGTCGGCAACGAGCCTCTTAAGTATTATTACGCCGTAAGGGGATATACGCCGTGCGGAACGTGCGTGGACGGACTTTACGAAGGTATACTTAGGCAGAAGGCTTTATAGCCGAAACGGCGTTTTTTTCGTCAAAAGACTTGAAAAACGTATAGTGTTTATGTATAATATGCTTGTAAAAAATTTTGCACGGTTTTATTTATTCGGAGTATTGACATTATGAAACGTTCGGGTATGATTTTCACTGACAGACAGACAGACAGAATAATTCTGTCTTTTTTCGCACGGAGATATACTCGAAAAAACGAATACATATAAGATAAAAGCATGATATCAAAGGCTTATAAAAGCCTCTGACGTTGTGCTTTTTTGTTTTGGCATAATGCTTTTTGACTATGCATATTAAGCTGTAAGGGATAAAATTTATATACATTTCCCGAAAAAACATCAAGGAGGAAGATAAGAAATGAAGAAAAGTTTTAAGGTTTTAGCCCTCATACTTGCGCTTGCTATGTGCGTATTTGCTTTTACGGCATGCAGCAGCCAGAAGAAGGCTGAGGACGCGGCAGATCAGGCGCAGGAAGCAGTTGACGAAGCAGTTGACGACGCATCGGCAGCAGTTGACGAAGCAGCTGACGCCGCTGCGGACGCTGCAGCTTCGGTTGCAGGCGGCGAGATCTGCGACACCGGCGCATTCAGCGTAATGGTTCCCGACGGCTGGAAGGCATTCCCGCAGTCCGAGCCCGGCAAGTTAAAGGTATATAAGGGCGCGACCAGCGAAGACGATATGTACGGAAAGCCCGGCATAGACATTACTTACAGCGCAAGCGGTTCGTACTATCTCGTGACCGGCGTGTTCGATTCCTATGAGGAAGTTGCAGGCGTAACGATAGGCGATCGCGAGTGGAGCGGCGCAGAGGGCGCTTACAGCTCGAGCATGAACCTTACGTCTCTTAGTGCCGTTGACGGCGAAGGCTATTTTGCGGTAGATATCTGGCAGCCCACTGACGGCAATACCATTTCGCCCGACGACGCTGACGTAATTGCTATTATAACGAGCCTTACGGCAGATGCAGCTGAGTAAATAATTCATTTTTCCCTTTCATATTCATATCATGAAGTCTTTAGCGAAAAGCGTACGCACAGGCGTACGCTTTTTCGCTTGTATGAAAAGCCCCGCCGTTTTATTCGGCGGGGCTTCAGACTGCCAAAAAAGAGCCCCACCGATGAAAAAACATTTTTTCATTAAATCATTAAAGCTGTTTCAATATCTTTAAACAAGCCAACATAAAAAGCTTAATATTCTTGAGTTGGTTTTGCCCGCCAAAAAGCTTACGTTTTTGGCGGGTTTTCATCTATCCTTAAAAAACGCCTCTGCCGTATAAAAATACGCCGACGCGCCGTTTTTTTAAGCATTGGCCCCTCTTTTTTGAAAGTCTGCAGTGTGTCAAAAAGTAGTTTTTTGACACACTGAAAAACCCCGCCGTTTTATTCGGCGGGGCTTTATATTCGTATTCGTCTCGTATTCGGTATAACGGATAAGCTTACTTAATTCATTTTATATATTTTGTTGAGACCGCGAAGAAGAAGGTTTTCGTCGTATACTATTTCGCGTCTGCATTCGGGAACTACGTACTGAGAAAGACCGCCCGTCGCTATGACCGAGGCTTCCTCGCCCAGCTCGTCTTCAATGCGCTCTATCATTCCGTCCATCATCGACGCCGCGCCGAAAATGCTGCCGCTCTTCATACAATCAACGGTGTTGCGGCCGATGCAGCTTTCGGGAGCCTCTATGGATACCTTGGGGAGCTGGGAAGTATGCGAGCTTAACGCGTTCAAGGAAAGCCTGAGCCCCGGCATGATAACTCCGCCCAAATAGCGTGAGTCTTTGCCTATCACGGATATCGTTGTTGCGGTGCCCATATCGAAAACTATGGCGGGAAGCGTATAATCGCTGACTGCTGCCACAGCGTCGGCTATGAGGTCGCTTCCGAGCTGCGCGGGATTGTCTATATCTATCAAAAGCCCCGTGTTGAGCTCTGCGCTTACTATTAGCGGATCGAGTCCCGTAAGCATTTTTACGGCTCCCGTGAGCGCCGATTTTATCGGAGGCACTACGGAGCATATTATTGCGCCGTCGATCTTTTTATAGTCAACGCCGCCCACATCCATAAGCTGACGGAAAGATATAAGATACTCGTCCGCCGTTTTGCTCGTATCAGTGGAGATCCTGAAAACCTTTACTATCTCGTCGTTTTCAATAAGACCGACAACGATATTTGAATTGCCGGCGTCGATTGCCAAGAGCATGATGTTTTTCCTCCGGTATCAGTTTTTGATAAAGCGTCCGCCGAAAGCCTTTAAGAGCGCTTTGCCTATTACGGTCACGAGCACTGCTGCGGCGATCGCCTCAGGTATGCCGGAAGCCGTTACAGTAGCCATAACGAGGGAGAATACGGCGGTGAGAGCCACGTTTCTCGCTTCGGCATACTGCTGTGCGAAAAGCACGTAAATGCTGCCCATAACGAGTATCGTGTTAGTCATCGAGCCGATAAATCCTACGATCGGAAGCGCAACGAAATCATTTACCTTCGAGCGGGAAAATGCTTTCCATACCCATCCGGCTACAACGCCTATAAGTATGCGGCAGCCTACGGCTATCCAAACGGCTTTAAGCGCGCCGGGTACGCCGGTGGTGCTCAAAAAGGGAGAAAAGGCGAAGGAAAGCAGGGTGGGAGCTACGGTGTTGCTTACAAGCGAGCAGATACCGAACACGCCGCCGAGGATACCGCCTGCCAGCGGGCCCAGCAGTATCGCGCCGATAATGACGGGAATGTGAACGGTCGTCGCCTTGATGATCGGGAGCTGGATAAGCCCCAAAGGCGTATTCGCCAGAATGATGATGATGGCAGCCATCAGCGCGACGCCTACCATCCAGCGGATCTTAGAACTTCCTGCTGTGTTGTTCATAATAATTCGTCCTCCTTGCTGTTGCCCCATGTGCGGGTGCAGCGCAAATATTTTGGAAATACCGAATACGCTTGTATTGTACAATGTAATATTAAAATATTCAAGTGATTTGTGAAAAAAATAATTAACAGAATGTAAACAAAAAAGCCGCGAAAAAATCGCGGCAAAAGCTATATCTTTATTATTATCGGCTCGTGGCCCACGGCGGGGAGGAAGCGCTCTAAAATATCCTCCGTCTTTATTTTAAGGCTCGTCGTGTTTTCGCAGGGGTGACAGCCGATATATTCTTCTTTGATAACGTCCTCATCGATTATCAGCTGCACTTTCCCGTCGCGGTCATTCATAAGTCCCATAATGCTTACGCTGCCCGGATGAAGGTCTAAAAACTGCTCCATGTATTCCTCGGGCGCAAAGCTAAGCCTCGATATGCCGAGCTGGGGAGACACCTTGCTCGTTTTAAAGGGCTTGCCTGCGGGCATCATAAGAAGGTAGAACTTTGTGCGCTGTCTGTTTGAAAGAAAAAGGTTCTTGCATATCATAATGCCCAGCGTAAGGTCGACGGTGTGAAGCTCGTTCATCGAGCGCGCGCGGTTGTGGTCGGTTCGCTGATATTCTATGCCCAAACGGTCGAGCATATCGTAAGTCTTTATTTCACGTTCGCTTCGTCCCGTTGTGTCGGCGGGACGGCCGCTAAATATTTCCATTTGATCAAAGCCTCCGGATATATATTGACGACGCATATTTATTTCGCGCCGCGGTCTTTTTTCCATTGTTTTATCTTTAAGAGCCTGTCTTTGAACCTGCCCTCGAGCCCTTCTTCGGTGGGCTTATAATATTCGCGCCCCAAAAGCGAGTCGGGGAGACACTGCATATCCGAGAGCTTGTCCTTCGTGTCGTGCGCGTAAATATATCCCTTGCCGTATCCCTCGTCTCGCATGAGCTTCGTTACGCCGTTTCGTATGACGAGCGGCACAGGATCGCTTATCGTTTTAAGCGCGTCCGTCTTCGCGGCAAGGTACGCGGCGTCCATAGCGTTGGATTTCGGCGCAAGCGACATATATATCACGGCCTCGGTAAGATGCACGCTGCATTCGGGCATTCCTATAAAGTGGCATGCCTGATACGCGGCGACGGCTATCTCAAGCGCTCGCGGGTCCGAAAGCCCCACGTCCTCGCTTGCGAAGCGCACGACGCGCCGCGCCACGTAAAGCGGGTCTTCGCCCGCTTCGAGCATACGCGCAAGCCAATATACGGCGGCGTCGGCGTCGGAATTCCGCATTGATTTATGAAGCGCGGAGATAATATTGTAATGCTCCTCGCCATTCTTATCGTATAAAAGCGCCTTGCGCGAGGTGCATTCCTCGACCGTCTCTATGCTCACGGCGACGCGGTCGCCGTCCATCTCGCCGTTCAACACGGCCATCTCAAACGTTGAAAGAGCCGTGCGCGCGTCTCCGTTCGCGAATTGTGCTATCATTCGAAGCGCGCGTTCGCTTATTTCGACGGTCTGTTTTTCAAGCTCATACCACTTTTTTACGGCGCGCGTGAGAAGTTCGTATATGTCGTCCGGCGAAAGCGGCTTCAATACGAAGACCTTGCAGCGCGACAGAAGAGCGCCGTTTACCTCAAAAGACGGATTTTCGGTAGTCGCGCCGATAAGGATTATGCTGCCCTTTTCAACGAAGGGCAGAAAAGCGTCCTGCTGCGCCTTGTTGAAGCGGTGTATCTCGTCAACAAATACGATGGTCTTATCGCCGAAGGCGCGGTTTTGATCGGCCTCGTTCATAACGGCGCGGATTTCCTTGATGCCGCTCGTCACGGCGGAGAAATTTATAAAGCGCGCCTTTGTTTTTGCGGCGATGACGTTTGCTATCGTCGTTTTTCCTATGCCGGGAGGGCCCCAGAATATCATGGACGACACCTTGTCCTGCTCTATTATGCGCCTGAGTACCTTGCCTTCGCCCAAAAGATGCTTTTGTCCCACTATTTCGTCCAAAGTGCGCGGACGCATACGCGCCGCAAGCGGGCGCGGCACGTTGTTTTCAAACATTGATATCTGCACGTCTGCGGCGGCCTCCTTTTTTATCGATATAATATAAATTATATCAAGCAAAGAGCGCGTTTGCAAGTGCGGCGGGAATACGAAAAGCCCGAAAAACGACGCGCGTTTTTCGGGCTTTAATACGGTTTTGGAAAAATCAGAAGCCTGCTTTGAATTCTGCAGCGATCTCCTGAGCCGCGATGATCGCATCGTAAACGGCCTGATAGGAGGTGTCGCCCTTGGTGTACTTAACGGAGCTGTTCGGATTCATGTCAACGAGCTTGGCCATCTTTGCCGCGCCTGCCTCAAGATCGGTGATGCCGATGTCGGAGAGCATCGTGGGAAGTCCCACCATGTTGAGGAATTCGAGCACTTCTTCAAGCTCGGGAGCGTTCTCCATAACGAGCTGGATAACGAGACCTACCGCTACCTTCTCGCCGTGCCAGTAATCGTGAGCCTCAGGGAATGCAGCGAACCAGTTGCCGAAGCCGTGAGCGCCCGCAACGCCGGTCTGCTCGCCGCCTACGCCGCTTAAATATACTGTAGACTCGAGGCAGTCTTCAAACGTAGAGGTAACAACGCCCTTCTTTGCAGCCTGAAGCGCAAGATAACCCGTCTCCATAAGGTTGTCGTAGCACATGCGAGCCAGAGCAAGACCCGTCTTCGAGATAGTGCCCTGAGAGAAGGTGGGAACGTTCTGCTCGTAGCAGGTGCGTCCCTCAAAGTACGTAGCTATTGCGTCGCCCATACCGGAGATGAAGTAGCGCACGGGAGCCTTCGCCATTATCTCGGAGTCAACAATGACCATATCGGGGTTCTTGTGGAAATAGCTGTAGCCTGCGATGCCGGTGCCGTCTTCCTTGTAGTACATGGATATGGACGTGCAGGGAGCGTCGGTAGCGGCTACGGTGGGAGCCATTATAACATAGATGCCCTTGTTGGTGCCTGCAGCTCTCGCGGTGTCGAGCGCGTTGCCGCCGCCTACGCCTACGATAACGTCTATATTGTTCTCTTCGATCATTTTTTCGGTTCTTGCAACTTCTTCGTAGCTGCAAAGTCCGGAGAACTGATGGAACATAACGGTCTCGTCTGCGCCCTCAAAGCTCTTTTCGATCTTCGGCTTCGTCTGTGCGAGAGCTCTCTTGCCGCCGATAACGAGATAGTGCTTGCCAACGCCGCAGCGCTGTCTTAATTCGCAAAGCGCGTTTCTGCCCAAAATGAACTTGGGGGGTACTCTTAATACTCTAAGCATGATAAAAAACCTCCAGTATATTTTTTTAAGGTCTGTAACTTATTTTTTTATTATACACTTGTTTTTTTAGGATTTAAAGCTCTTTTAAAGAAAAAAGCGTTAAAATATACAAAAGGCTTAAAAAGAGAACAGAGACAACTGACAGAAGCTCTTTAAGAGCGGTAAACACTGAATAAATATAGTATAAAATAATATATATGTATTTTTACGCAAAAAAAATAGCCGAATGCAATAAAAATGCATTGACAAACATAAAAAAAGGTGTTAAACTAATTAACTGCATATGCGGCAATTTTGATAAGAGGTGTACACTTGCCCTTACTCGTATTATAACGGACGGTTTTATATTTTGCAACAGTTTTTTAAAAAAATTGTTGAAAATATATAACAAAAGTGCAATTATGTCTGAACCTGTATATCGACTTAAAGATCTGCCGCATATCGGACGGATGAAACCTAATTAACCGTGAATGGAGTGATGCGATCGTGGTTAAACCTGTGCAGTACGGAAATAACACGAGAATGAGCTTCTCTAAGATCTCCGAGGTATTAAAAATGCCTAATCTTATCGAGATACAGAGAAATTCATATGCGTGGTTTTTGGAGGAGGGGCTTCGTGAAGTTTTTCGCGATGTATCTCCCATAGTTGACTATACCGGTAACCTTGTTCTGGATTTTGTGGATTATACTCTTGACGAAACTCCGAAATACAATATCGAAGAATGCAAAGAGCGCGATACGACATATTGCGTTCCTTTAAAGGTGAAGCTGAGGCTTGCAAACAAGGAAACGGGAGAAATAAAAGAACAGGAAATTTTCATGGGCGACTTTCCGAAGATGACGCCCTCAGGTACGTTTATATATAACGGCGCAGAACGTGTTGTAGTGTCCCAGCTCGTGCGTTCGCCCGGCATATATTATACGAAGGAACAGGATAAAACGGGCAAGTACCTTTATGCTACGACCGTTATCCCCAACCGCGGAGCATGGCTTGAATATGAGACGGACTCGAATGATCTGTTTTTCGTGCGTATAGACAAAAACAGAAAGATACCCGTGACCGTGCTTATCCGTGCATTCGGTTTCGGCACGAATAAAGAGATATTAGACATTTTCGGCAACGACCCGCGTATACTTGCAACGCTTGAAAAGGACACCACGACAAACGTGGACGAGGGCCTTATAGAAGTTTATAAGAAGCTGAGGCCGGGAGAGCCGCCTACAACGGACGGCGCGCGTTCGCTCGTGAACACCATGTTCTTCGATGCAAGAAGATACGACCTTTCAAAGGTAGGACGATATAAATACAACAAAAAGCTTGCGCTCGGCAGAAGAATCGCGGGAAAGACGCTTAAAGATGCGGTAGCCGATCCCATGAGCGGAGAGATCCTTGCAGAGGCGGGAGAAAAGCTTTCTGCCGAAAAGGCAATGGCTATAGAGCGCGCAGGCGTATCCCTCGTGCTTCTCGACGTTGACGGCGAGGAAGTAAAGGTGTTCTCCAACGGTATGGTAACGCTTACCGACTTCGTTTCGCCCGAAATCGCCAAAAAGCTTGAGATAACCGAAAAGGTGCGCTTCGACGTTTTAAAAGAGATAATAGAAACAAAAGACAGCGATGATGAAATAGAGGCGGAAATAAAGGCGAGAATAGACGATCTTATTCCCAAGCATATAATCATTGACGATGTAATGTCGTCTATAAACTATCTTAACGCTTTGGCATACGGAATAGGCACGGACGACGACATAGACCATCTCGGCAACCGTCGCCTGCGCTCGGTCGGCGAGCTTTTGCAGAACCAGTTCCGCATAGGCTTTGCCCGTATGGAACGCACGATACGCGACCGTGTGCAGACTCAGGAGATAGACACCATAATGCCGCAGGCGCTTGTAAATATACGCCCCGTAGTTGCGGCCATAAAAGAGTTTTTCGGTTCGTCGCCGCTGTCGCAGTTCATGGATCAGACGAATCCGCTTGCGGAGCTTACGCATAAGCGCAGGCTTTCCGCTCTCGGCCCCGGCGGTCTTTCGCGTGAACGCGCAAGCTTTGAGGTGCGCGACGTTCACCATTCGCATTACGGCAGAATGTGCCCCATAGAGACGCCCGAAGGACCCAACATCGGTCTTATATCGTACCTTGCGTCTTACGCAAGAGTAAACGAGTTCGGCTTTATCGAGGCGCCGTATCGCAAGGTTGACAAGGAAACGGGCAGAGTCACCGACGAGATAGAATACATGACGGCAGACGTTGAGGACAACTACGTCGTAGCTCAGGGCAATGAGCCTCTTGATGAGAACGGATGCTTTAAACGCCAGATGGTAAACGCCCGCTATCGTGACGAGATACTTCTTATAAACCGCGCTCAGGTCGATTATATGGATGTATCTCCTCAGATGCTCGTATCAATTGCAACGGCGATGATACCCTTCCTTGAGAACGACGACGCAAACCGTGCGCTCATGGGCTCCAACATGCAGCGCCAGGCCGTGCCGCTTTTAAAGACGCAGGCCCCGATAGTAGGCACGGGCATGGAGTATAAGGTGGCCGTGGACTCGTGTGTTACGCGACTTGCGGGCGACGACGGAGTAATTGAAAAGGTCAGCGGAGACGAGATAGTCGTTCGCTTTGATTCGGGAGAACGAGAAGTTCACAAGCTTTTGAAGTTCAAGCGCTCGAACCAGGGCACGTGCATAAATCAGCGCCCGATAGTGAACCGCGGACAGCGCGTTAAGAAGGGCGAAGTAATAGCTGACGGCCCCTCCACCGACAACGGCGAGATGGCGCTGGGCAAGAACGTGCTCATAGGCTTTATGACATGGGAAGGCTACAATTACGAGGACGCCGTTTTAATAAACGAAAAGCTCGTGCGCGACGACGTATATACTTCCATTCATATAGAAGAATATGAAATAGAGGCAAGAGATACGAAGCTCGGCCCCGAAGAGATAACGAGAGATATCCCCAACGTGGGCGAGGACGCGCTTAAGGATCTTGATGAAAACGGCATAATAAGAATAGGCGCGACGGTGCGCGCCGGCGACATTCTTGTAGTAAAGGTAACGCCGAAGGGCGAGACCGAGCTTACGGCCGAGGAAAGACTTCTTCGCGCCATATTCGGCGAGAAGGCAAGAGAGGTGCGCGACACGTCTTTAAGAGTTCCTCACGGCGAGTCGGGCATAGTTGTTGACGTTAAGGTTTTCACCCGCGAAAACGGAGATGAGCTTACCCCCGGCGTAAACAAGGTCGTACGCGTATATATCGCGCAGAAGCGAAAGATATCGGTAGGCGACAAGATGGCGGGACGCCACGGAAACAAGGGCGTTATCTCACGCATACTTCCGCAGGAGGATATGCCTTTCCTGCCGGACGGCACGCCGCTCGATATAGTTTTAAACCCGCTGGGCGTACCTTCGCGTATGAACATAGGACAGGTGCTCGAGGTGCATCTCGGTTATGCGGCGAACAAGCTGGGCTATAAGGTGGCGACTCCCGTATTCGACGGAGCAAACGAGAAGGACATAGAGCAGCTTTTAAGAGAATCGGGTCTTTCTCCCGACGGCAAATCCATACTTTATGACGGACGCACGGGCGAGCCGTTCGACAACCCCGTAACGGTAGGATATATGTACTTCTTAAAGCTTGCCCATCTTGTTGACGATAAGATACATGCGCGCTCGACAGGCCCGTATTCGCTCGTAACTCAGCAGCCGCTCGGCGGTAAGGCGCAGTTCGGCGGACAGAGATTCGGCGAGATGGAGGTTTGGGCGCTTGAGGCATACGGCGCGGCTTACACGCTTCAGGAGATACTTACCGTAAAATCCGACGACGTTGTGGGACGTGTGAAAACGTATGAATCCATCGTTAAGGGACAAAATGTGCCTAAGCCGGGAGTTCCCGAATCGTTTAAGGTGCTCATAAAGGAAATGCAGTCTTTAGGTCTCGACGTCAGAGTGCTTGCAAAAGATATGCAGGAGATAGAGCTTAAAGAATCGCTTGACGACGATGATGAGACGGATGTGGCAGTAGCAGAGCTCGGCGATATGCGCGGCGTGGGAGACGAACTGTTTACGCAGGACGACTTTGACGCTGAAGGCGGCGGCTTTGAAGATGATGAGGATGATGCGCAGGAGTTCGATTTTGATTCCATAGGCTTTTCTGCCGAGGAGCCGGACGCAAAAGAACCCGAGCAGCATGGCGAATTGAATTTTGACGATTGATCAAACGGCCACGCATGAGTGAATTTAAATCAAATGAAATGAGAAGGAGCGGTTCATTTGGATCACAATGTATTTGAAGCAATAAAAATCGGTCTTGCGTCTCCCGAAATGATAAGAGGATGGTCAAGAGGCGAGGTAAAGAAGCCGGAAACTATAAATTACAGGTCATTAAAGCCCGAACGCGACGGACTTTTCTGCGAAAGGATATTCGGCCCCACGAAGGACTGGGAGTGCCACTGCGGAAAATATAAGCGCATACGCTATAAGGGCAAGGTGTGCGACAGATGCGGCGTTGAGGTAACGAAGTCAAAGGTGCGCAGAGAGAGAATGGGTCATATAGATTTGGCGGCGCCCGTGTCTCATATATGGTATTTCAAGGGCATACCGTCGCGCATGGGACTTATACTTGACATGTCGCCCAGAATACTTGAGCGCATACTTTACTTTGCGCTGTATGTTGTCACTGACCCGGGCGACACGAGGCTTATGAAAAAGCAGGTGCTTACGGAAGCCGAATACCGCGATATGCGCGATAAGTATGAGGACAGCTTCGAGGCGGGAATGGGCGCGGAAACCATAAAGAAGCTATTGCAGGAGATAGATCTTGACGAGCTTTCGGAGGAGCTCAAAGAGGAGCTTAAAACAGCTACCGGCCAAAAGAAGATGCGCATAGTAAAAAGGCTCGAAGTAGTTGAGGCTTTCAGAATATCCAACAACAAGCCGGAATGGATGATACTCGACTGCATTCCCGTTATACCGCCTGAGATACGCCCGATGGTGCAGCTCGACGGCGGCAGATTTGCAACGAGCGACTTAAACGATCTTTACAGAAGGCTTATAAACAGAAACAACAGACTTAAAAAGCTTTTGGAGCTCGGCGCTCCCGATATCATAGTAAGAAACGAGAAGCGCATGCTTCAGGAAGCAGTTGACGCTCTCATCGACAACGGCAGGCGCGGCCGCCCCGTAACGGGCCCGAACAACCGCCCCTTAAAGTCGCTTTCCGATATGTTAAAGGGTAAGCAGGGCCGCTTCAGACAGAACCTTTTAGGTAAGCGTGTTGACTACTCCGGAAGAAGCGTTATCGTAGTCGGCCCTGAGCTTAAGATATATCAGTGCGGTCTTCCGAAGGAAATGGCGCTTGAGCTTTTCAAGCCTTTCGTAATGAAGCGCCTTGAAGACAAGGGACTTGCGACAAACGTAAAGAGCGCGAAGAAAATGGTAGAAAAGGTGCGCCCCGAGGTCTGGGATGCGCTCGAGGACGTTATAAAGGATCATCCCGTGCTGTTGAACCGTGCCCCCACGCTTCACAGACTCGGTATCCAGGCTTTTGAGCCTATCCTTATAGAAGGCAGGGCGCTTAAGCTCCATCCGCTCGTATGTACGGCGTACAACGCCGACTTTGACGGCGACCAGATGGCTGTACACGTTCCGCTTTCAGCGGAAGCGCAGAGCGAAGCAAGATTTCTCATGCTCTCCGCGAACAACCTTTTAAAGCCTCAGGACGGCAAGCCAGTTACCGTTCCGACGCAGGACATGGTATTAGGTTCGTATTATCTTACAGGCGTACGCGACGGCGAAAAGGGCGAGGGCAAGGTGTTCTCCAGCGTAAACGAAGCGATGATGGCGTACAGCGAGGGCCTTATAACGCTTCACGCGAAGATAAAGGTAAGAGTTGAAAAAGAGATAGACGGCGTAAAGTGCTCCAAGATAATCGACGCAACTATGGGACGTCTCATATTCAACGAGTTCATTCCGCAGGATCTGGGCTTTGTTGACAGAAACGACCCCGAAAAGCGTTTTGACCTTGAAATAGCATTCCTCACCAGCAAAAAGAAGCTGGGCGAGATAATCGACAGATGCATAAGGATACACGGCCCCACTGAAACTGCCGAGGTGCTCGATAAGATAAAGTCCACAGGCTTTAAATATTCGACGCGCGGCGCTATAACGATCTCCGTATCCGATATGGTAGTGCCCGACGAAAAGCCCGTTCTTATCCATGAGGCGGAAGAGCATGTTGAGCGCATACAGCGCCAGTATGACAGAGGCCTTATAACCAACGAGGAAAGATATCAGCTCGTTATTAAGGAATGGGATAAGACGACGAAGAAGGTAACGAAGGCGCTTGAGGACAATCTTGACGACCTTAATCCTATCAACATGATGGCAAACTCCGGCGCCCGCGGCTCCATAAACCAGATACGCCAGCTTGCAGGTATGCGCGGACTTATGGCAAATACCGCCGGACGCACGATTGAGATACCGATAAAGGTCAACTTCCGTGAAGGCCTTAATATACTCGAATACTTCATATCCTCGAGAGGCGCAAGAAAGGGCCTTGCCGACACGGCCTTAAGAACTGCCGAATCGGGTTACCTTACGAGGCGTCTTGTCGACGTGTCGCAGGAGGTAATAATAAGAGAGAACGACTGCGGCACCGAAAGAGGCATAACCGTATCCGAGATACGCGACGGCAACGAAGTAATAGAGAAATTAAAGGATCGTCTCCCCGGCAGATTTACATGCCACGACGTATTTCATCCCGAAACGGGCGAGCTGCTTATTGCCAAGGGTGAAATGATAGATTATGCGATGGCAGAAAAGATCGCCGACGCAGGCGTAAAAAGCCTTGAGATACGCTCCGTGCTGGGATGCAAAGCAAAGCATGGCGTATGCGCTAAGTGCTACGGTTCCAACCTTGCCACCGGCGGCCTTGTGAACATCGGCGAGGCTGTCGGCATAATAGCGGCCCAGTCCATAGGCGAGCCCGGCACCCAGCTTACGATGCGTACTTTCCATACGGGCGGCGTTGCGGGCAACGACATTACGCAGGGTCTTCCGAAGGTCGAGGAACTTTTCGAGGCGAGAAAGCCGAAGAATCTCGCAATACTTGCAGAGATCTCGGGCGAGGTGCGCATAGAGGAGATAAAGAAGTCGCGCCATGTTATTATCTTTAATAAGGAGACCGGAGAGGAGAGAGATTATCCCATCGCATACGGCTCGCGCCTCAAGGTGATTGAGGGACAGCATGTGGAACTGGGCGACGAGATAACGGAGGGCTCCGTAAATCCGCACGATATCTTAAAGGTAAAAAGCGCTGTAGACGTGCAGACGTATCTTATCCAGGAGGTACAGCGCGTTTACAAGATGCAGGGCGTTGATATAAACGACAAGCACATCGAAATAGTTGTTCGCCAGATGATGAAGAAAGTAAAAGTCGAGGACAACGGGGACACTGATCTGCTTTTGGGTTCTCTTGTCGATATAAGCGATTTTGAGACTGCAAACGAAAAGATCAGAGAGCGTATCGAGGCAGGGGAGATAGATCTGCGCGAAGCAGTATGCTCGCCCGTGCTTCTCGGTATCACAAAAGCATCGCTTGCTACCGATTCGTTCCTTTCGGCAGCTTCGTTCCAGGAGACCACTCGCGTTCTCACCGATGCTGCCATTAAGGGCAAGATAGATCCGCTTATAGGTCTTAAAGAAAACGTAATAATCGGCAAGCTGATACCGGCCGGAACCGGCATGGCAATGTACAACGCCGGCATAGAGGTTGAAGAAGTACAGTAATATATTTATTAAAGACGCAGCGAAGATCGAAATGAACGATCCTCGCTGCGCTTCTTTCATAAGCCGGATCATCACTTGAAAATCCGCAGAAATACAGGCAAAAATCGCCTTATGCAATATTATGAAAAGATATAGTATAGGTATAATCTTTTTTGTTAGAATAGATATTGACTTTTTTCCGTATCAAATGGTATCATAAATTACTGTGGGCATATGCTGTACTTGAAACAGCAGGCCTGCAAAGGAGTAAATAAAATGCATACTTTTATTAAAGACGCATTAAAGATCGAGAACGCCATATGCGGTATAAAACAAGTAAAGAAGGCTTTAAAAAGCGGCGCCGTTAAAACGCTGTATCTTGCATCGGATGCCGAAAAACGGCTTATTGCTCCTATAGTTGCGCTTTCTGAAAGCCTGTATATCCCCATAGTATGGGTATCGTCTATGCGCACTCTCGGAAAAATGTGCGGTATAGACGTAGGCTGTGCAGCGGCAGCGACGTTCAATGCGTGATTTTTGCTCAAACCGGGCTCGTCCCGTTTTGATATAAAATTTTAAAGAAAGGAGGAAAAAAATGCCTACCTTTAACCAGTTAGTAAGAAAGGGCAGAGAGACTCAGATAAAGAAGTCTACGGCTCCGGCGCTGCAAAAGGGTATGAACACCTTGAAGAAGCGTCCGATAGACCAGAGCTCTCCGCAAAAGAGAGGCGTTTGCACTACGGTAAAGACCATGACCCCGAAAAAGCCTAACTCGGCTCTCCGTAAGGTCGCAAGAGTAAGACTCACGAACGGTATCGAGGTTTCCTCGTATATTCCCGGCGTAGGACACAACCTTCAGGAACACAGCGTTGTTCTTATTCGCGGCGGCAGAGTTAAGGACCTCCCTGGTGTGCGTTACCACATTATTCGCGGTACGCTCGATACGCAGGGCGTCAACGGCAGAATGCAGGCGCGTTCAAAGTACGGCGTTAAGAAGCCGAAGGCGTCAAGCAAATAGGACACGCAAAACAACTCAGACGCAAAGTGCATAGTGTGCGTGATTGTCGATCCACCGCCCGAACGGTGCGGGACCGCACTTTTGGGGCGGAGGATCAACATTGACCTCACGAGCGCTTGCGGAAGCAAAGGGCTTTCGAGTACCTATGATAGCTTATTATTTTTAGAAGGAGGGAAGAATAGTGCCTAGAAGAGGTAATGTACCAAAGAGAGATGTTTTGCCTGATCCTATGTATAATTCGAAGATGGTAACCCGCCTTATCAACAATATTATGTATGACGGTAAGAAGGGCGTTGCGCAGCGTATAGTTTACGATGCATTCGATATCATCAAGGAAAAGACAAGCAGAGAACCTTTGGAAGTATTTGAAGAGGGCTTAAACAATATCATGCCCGTGACCGAGGTCAAGGCTCGCCGTGTCGGCGGTGCCACCTATCAGGTTCCTATGGAAGTACGTCCCGAAAGACGTCAGACCCTTGGTCTTCGCTGGCTCAGAGTTTACTCCAGAGCAAGAAGCGAAAGAACGATGGCCGAGCGCCTTGCAAACGAGATCCTTGACGCAGTGAACAATACCGGCGCTGCTGTCAAGAAGAAGGACGATACTCACAGAATGGCAGAAGCCAACAAGGCGTTTGCACATTACAGATGGTAATAACGATTAAGCGGATTTGTTTGACCGCAGTATTGAAAGGAGAGGACATATGCCAAGACAGTTTTCACTTGAGATGACTAGAAACATTGGCATAATGGCCCATATAGACGCAGGAAAAACTACGACCACAGAGCGAATCCTGTATTATACGGGAAGAACGCACAAGATAGGCGAAACACATGAAGGCTCAGCAACTATGGACTGGATGCAGCAGGAACAGGAGCGCGGTATAACGATAACCTCCGCGGCTACTACCTGCAGATGGCTCGACCATCGCATCAATATAATTGATACCCCGGGACATGTTGACTTTACGGTTGAAGTTGAGCGTTCACTTAGAGTGCTCGACGGTTCAGTTACTGTTTTCTGTGCTAAGGGTGGAGTTGAACCCCAGTCCGAGACTGTATGGCGCCAGGCCGACAAGTACGGCGTACCCAGAATGGCATACATCAACAAGATGGACATAATGGGCGCTGATTTTTACAGAGTCTTAAAAATGATGCACGACAGACTTCACTGCAATGCAGTCGCGCTTCAGCTTCCGATAGGTGTTGAAGCCGATTTCAAAGGAATAATCGACCTGCTTGAAATGAAGGCGTACGTCTATTACGACGATATCGGCAAGGATATGCGCCTTGAGGATATCCCCGCAGATATGGTGGATACCGCAGAGGAATATCGCGCGACGATGATCGAAGCCTTGGCCGATGTTGACGATGATTTTGCAGAGCTTTATCTTGAGGGTCACGAGTTTTCGATACCCGAGATAAAAACGGCTATACGTAAAGCTACTATAGTAAATAAGTTCGTACCCGTAGTATGCGGAACTTCTTATAAGAACAAGGGCGTTCAGAAGCTTCTTGACGCCATAGTAGATTACATGCCGTCGCCGCTTGATATACCCCCGATAAAGGGCATCGTTCCGCGCACCGAGCAGGAAGAGGCTCGTCATGCGGACGATAAAGAGCCGTTCTCGGCGCTTGCATTCAAGATCGCCACCGACCCGTATGTAGGCAAGCTCTGCTTCTTCAGAGTATATTCCGGTACGATAAATGCCGGCAGCGGCGTTTTAAACGCGACAAAGGGAAATAAAGAGCGCATGGGACGTCTTTTACAGATGCACGCGAACGACCGCGAAGATATCCCCACGGTTTATTCCGGCGATATCGCAGCAGCCGTCGGTCTTAAGAACACCACGACCGGCGACACGCTCTGCGCTGAGAATGCGCCTATAATTCTTGAATCAATGGAATTCCCGGAGCCTGTTATAAGAGTTGCCATCGAGCCCAAGACTAAAGCAGGTCAGGAAAAGATGGGCATAGCTCTTTCCAAGCTTGCAGAGGAAGACCCGACGTTCAGAACTTATACCGATGAAGATACAGGTCAAACCATAATTGCCGGCATGGGCGAGCTTCACCTTGAGATAATCGTTGACAGACTGCTCCGTGAATTCAAGGTCGAGGCAAACGTAGGCCGTCCCCAGGTTTCCTATAAGGAGACGATACGCAAGAAGGTCGACGTGGATCACAAGTATGCGCGCCAGTCGGGCGGTAAGGGTCAGTACGGTCACGTTAAGATCATCGTTGAGCCCAACGAGTCCGGTAAGGGATACGAGTTTATAAACAAGATCGTCGGCGGCGCTATTCCGAAGGAATACATTCCCGCTGTCGATGCAGGTATTCAGGGCGCTATGGAGTCGGGCGTACTTGCGGGATACAATGTTGTCGACGTTATCGTAACGCTCTACGACGGTTCGTATCACGAGGTAGACTCTTCCGAGATGGCGTTCAAGATCGCAGGTTCAATGGCTTTTAAGGAAGCAATGAAGAAGGCCGATCCCACTATACTTGAGCCTATAATGAAGGTCGTATGTATAGTACCTGAGGACTATATCGGCGACGTCATAGGAGACTTAAACTCTAGACGCGGCCAGATATTAGGCTTCTCCGCGCTTCCGGGCGCACAGCAGATAGAGGCTAACGTACCTCTTTCCGAGATGTTCGGATATGCGACCGACCTTCGTTCGCGCACTCAGGGACGCGGTCAGTACACCATGGAGCCCAGCCATTTCATTGAAGTTCCGAAGAGCATTCAGGAGAAGATCATCTCCGGCAAGTAAGTGCAATCGGCTTTAGTGAAAATTAAAAAATATCATTGATTTTTGTGTAAATAAAATATACAATAATCTATAGAACATTATTAAGAGTAAAATAATTATTTATAAAGGATTTAAGGAGGATTAAACATGGCAAAGGAGAAATTTAACAGAAGTAAACCCCATGTAAATATCGGTACTATCGGTCACGTTGACCATGGTAAGACTACTCTTACCGCTGCCATCACCAAGGTGCTTGCATTCAAGGGTCAGGCTCAGTTCGAAGCATATGACATGATCGACAAGGCTCCCGAGGAGAGAGCAAGAGGTATCACAATAAACACCGCTCACGTTGAGTATGAGACTGACAACCGTCACTACGCTCACGTTGACTGCCCCGGACACGCTGACTATGTTAAGAACATGAGCACCGGCGCAGCTCAGATGGACGGCGCTATCCTCGTTGTTTCCGCAGCTGACGGCCCGATGCCGCAGACCAGAGAGCACATCCTTCTTTCCCGTCAGGTTGGCGTTCCTTACATCATCGTATACATGAACAAGTGCGACCAGGTTGACGACCCCGAGCTCTTAGAGCTTGTTGAAATGGAGATAAGAGAGCTTCTCACCGAGTATGGCTTCCCGGGCGACGATACCCCGATCATCAAGGGTTCCGCACTTGAGGCACTTGAGAGCGCTTCCACCGATCCGAATGCTCCGGAGTACGCGTCCATCATAGAGCTTATGGATGCAGTTGACTCTTACATTCCGACTCCCGACAGAAAGAGCGATCTTCCGTTCCTTATGCCTGTCGAGGACGTATTCACCATCACCGGCCGCGGCACCGTTGCTACGGGCAGAGTTGAGAGAGGTACTCTTAAGCTTTCCGAAGAAGTTGAGCTCGTTGGTCTCAGAGAAGACAAGAGAAAGATCGTTGTTACTGGTATCGAGATGTTCAGAAAGCTTCTTGACTACTGCGAAGCAGGCGACAACGTAGGCTGCTTACTGCGCGGCGTTCAGAGAAACGAGATCGAAAGAGGTCAGGTTCTTGCAAAGCCCGGCACCATCAACCCGCACACCAAGTTCAAGGGCGAGGTTTACGTTCTTACCACTGCTGAGGGCGGCCGTCATACTCCGTTCTTCAACAACTATCGTCCGCAGTTCTATTTCAGAACTACCGACGTTACCGGCGTGATCGCGCTTGAAGAAGGCGTTGAGATGTGCATGCCCGGCGATAACGCTACCATCAATGTTGAGCTTATCAGCCCCATCGCTATCGAGCAGGGCTTACGTTTCGCTATCCGTGAGGGCGGCAGAACGGTTGGTTCCGGCGTTGTTGCAGCTATCAACGAGTAATTTGATTATAAACTGAATAAGAGGACTGTCCGGCGGCAGTCCTCTTGTTATAAAAACAGGCTTTCTATTTTTTTGAAACATTTGGGAGGAATTATCAATGATCAGAAGATATACCGACAATCCGTTCAAGCAGGTCGTTTTCCCGTTCCCGTCGGAAGACAAGGCAGGCATTCAGAACGTGATCGCAACGAAGGCTGACACCGACGGCGCTCTCAATCAGTGGGCTCGTTCAGTCCTTTTACCTGGCTGCCAGGTTCCGCTGCATCCGCATGAGAACACTCAGGAAGTATTCGTAATGGTATCTGGTTTCGCTTCCTACAACGACAACGGCGAAGAGACCATAGTAGGCCCCGGCGACGTTATGTACGTTCGCGCAGGCCAGAGCCACGCTATAGGCAATCCGTTCAAGGAGCCTGCAGTTGTTTTTGAGCTCAACCTTCCCGATACTCCTATAGGCACTGACAGCGGTAAGGCGTCCAAGATGGGCTTCAACATCTAATTAGCTGCTTATTTATTACGATAATTTTTTAAGGAGGCACATACAATGATCAGAAGATACACCGATAATCCGTTCAAGCAGGTCGTTTATCCGTTCCCGTCGGAAGACAAGGCAGGCATTCAGAACGTTATCGCAACGAAGGCTGACACCGACGGCGCTCTCAATCAGTGGGCACGCTCCGTACTTATGCCCGGTTGCAACATCCCGTTACATCCGCATGACAATACTCAGGAAGTATTTGTAATGGTATCCGGTTTCGCTTCCTACAATGACAACGGCGAAGAGACCATAGTAGGCCCCGGCGACGTCATGTACGTTCGCGCAGGCCAGAGCCATGGTATCGGCAATCCGTTCAAGGAGCCCGCAGTTGTTTTCGAGCTCAACCTGCCCGACAAGCCGACAGGCGAGGACAGAAACAAGACCGCTATGGGCATGGGCTTTAAGATCTAAGTATAGCTTTTACGAATAAAAACGGTTCCTGAGAGGGAACCGTTTTTGCGTTTTGAGAGTTTTATTCGGCCTTGAGGGCGTTGCCCGGTACGTAGAATATAGAATAGAGAAGCTTTTCTGCGCGCGTATCAGACGCCTTTTCTTATTTCAGGCTGCTTTTATATTCGCTTATGCTCATGCCCGTCCAGATACGAAAGGCGCGCAAAAATGAATTAAGCTCTGCGTAACCCAAGAGAAAGGCTATATCGTTTGCATTCATATCCGTGTTTCCGATATAGTGCTTTGCAAGCAGCTCCCGTGTTCCGTTAAGCTGCTTTTGGAACGTTGTGTTTTCTTCATTCAGCTTGCGCTGAAGCGTTCGCTTTGTCAAGCCGAGTTTTTCGGCGACGTTTTCAATTCCGCATTCGCCTGAGGGCAAAAGTTCGGTAAGCGCGCTTCTTACGCGGGCGCTTATGCTGTCGTCAACGTCGAGATCGGAAAGGCGTTTGTTAAGCTCTCCCTCGAAGAAACTCCACATCTCATCGTCATGGCTTATGAACGGCACTTCAAGGTCTTTAAGCTCAAATGCAATTAAATTATCACCTTTATCTATTCTGCATCCGAGATGATCCGAAAACAGTCTGTCGGCAGGGCGACCCATCTTGGCGTATACGGGGGAGATATGTTCGCCCGTTGCGCTTCTTATTATATTGACGAGAAATGCCATTTCGCACATTATGAGAAATTGCGGGAGTTCGTTTTCGCCTGCTGACTCAAGCGTAACGGACAGCGTTTTTACGTCGTTTTTTATATTAAAAGCTAAAGGACCGATAAGCTTTTTGTACTTTGCAAGACGCTCAATGCATGTTTTCCCATTTTTACTGCAGTATGAGGCAAAAATCGGAGGTGAGAAGCTCTCGATTTTATTCGTTGAGGCAAGTTTTATCGCAGTCTCGCTTCCGTTTGAAAGCGTCCCCAACGCTTCCATAAACCTAAAATATTGCTCTTCTGTCATTAAAGTGTTCCTGTGAGCAAATGTATCGGCAGGAAGCATGGCCTTTTTCAGCACACATTCAAGGTTTATGCCGTGATATTTCAGCAGATCGCCGTATCTGCCGTCAAGTACGAACTTCGTCATTATTCTTTCTCCAAACGGTAATTATTGCTTTTTGGCGCTGCCCGCGAGCTGCTGATTATATACAAAATCAAGCATCGTCTTTTTTGGGAACATCGGAGCCATTTTCATCATTGGAGACTGCCAGCCGGGAAGCCCCGATATAACGTTTAGCTTTCCTGCAAGCATTCCCTCGTAGCCGTCCTTTGCCACGTCGTCAGGCTTTACCGCGTTTGCAAAAAGCTTCGTATCGGCAAGGCCGCCCGCATTTGCAAATCCCGTTTGCATTGCGCCGGGCATGAGTGCGGTGACTGTTACGCCGGCGTCTTTAAGCTCGCGCCAAAGCGCGTTTGAAAAACTGGTGAGATATGCTTTAGTCGCGTAATACACCGCCTGCAGAGGCCCCGGCATAATTGCTGCGGTAGAGGATACATTGAGTATTTTGCCCTTTCTTTCGATAAGATCGGGGAGAAAAAGCTTGCACAATCTTGTGGGTGCTTCTATATTAACTGAGATCATGCTCATATCCTGCTCCATCGTACGCTCTCTTGCGAAGTTGCCCTGACCGCCGAAGCCGGCATTGTTTATGAGAAAATCAATATTCCAAGCGTTTTCCTTGCATACGGCATAAATCCTATCAACATCTTTCGGATTTGACAGGTCTGCTTCAATTGTGTGGACTGTCACGCCGTATTTTGCCTCGGTTTCGGTCTTTTGCGCTTGCAGCTTTTCGCTTCCTCTCGCAACGAGAACGAGGTCGCCGCCCCGCTCGGCATGGAGCTTAACGAAGCAGGAGCCAAGGCCGCCCGTTGAGCCGGTTATGAGCGCTGATTTCTTTTCCATGATAATACCTCCGTTTTGTTTGTCGGTTTGATTATACAAAAAACAATAGGGGAGAGTAACATCATTGAGCGCCATGTGATAATCAATTCGCGCCAACACGGCAAAATGCATGATGATCATTATAATGAGCAGTCAGGGAAACATGTCCGGAATAATTTATGCATTAAAGATGCTGTCTGTAAAATTCGGGCTTATACGCTTCGTTTCGCATAGCGTCCTTTACCTGCGCAATAAGGCGCGCGTTGTCGCGGTTGAAAGTGCCGCGCAGGTTTATATAATTAGATATGTGATTTGAGCGAAATACGGTGCCTTCACTGTCTACATTTTCTAAAAAGAGTATCATTTCCTCAGCCACCTCGGGCGCGCAAAGAAGCTCAAATCTGCCGCTTTGCACGTCGTCGTAAAGGGGGGTGCCCTTTATTACCATAAGCGTGAGAAAACCGAGATATTCGGGCTTTATTTCGCTTACGCATTTTGCAGAAAGTATGGCGTGCTCTTTTAGGCGCGCTCTGCCGCCAAGACCGGATATCACGGTGAGGGAGAGCTTTATACCGCTTGCACGAAGCTTTTTGCCGGCCTCGACGATCTCGGCGGCCGTTACGCCTTTTTTCACATTCTTAAGAACAACGTCGTCGCCCGATTCAAGGCCGACGTAGACCATTTTAAGTCCCGCTTCGTTCAGCGCAGCAAGCTCTTCGGGCGACTTTTGGAGGATATCCGCAGGCGCACCGTACGAGGTTACGCGTTCGCACTCGGGATAAATGCGCTTTATTGCGCCGAGTACAGTCAAAAGGTCTTCCGTTTTCGCTATGAGCGCGTCGCCGTCAGCTAAAAAGATTTTGTCAACAGGGCCGCGGTATCGCCGCCGCACGTCCTCAAGGTCGGCAATGACTTCATACGGCTTTCTTATCCTGAATTTTTTGTCCTTATACATCGAGCAGAAGGTACAGTCGTTTCTGGCGCAGCCTATAGTGTGCTGTATTATAAGGCTGTATGCTTCGCTCGGCGGTCTGTATATCGTGCCTTCGTATATCATTTTGAAAAATCGCCTCCATAGTCTTTGTTTAAATATATCACCCATCCGGCGATCGGTCAACAAAGCGAACATGAAAAAGGTTTGAATGACGGATACGATTTTTGAAAAAAATATTGACAAGAGCAAAAAAACTGTGATATACTTTCATAGTCACATAAAGGGGTATAGCTCAGCCGGTAGAGCAGCGGTCTCCAAAACCGCGTGTCGTGAGTTCGATCCTTACTGCCCCTGCCAAATGTGCAGAAAGCCTTGATAAATCAAGGCTTTCTTTTATTGGGCTAAAGCGCAAAAAAGACCCGCTTCTCATTGCGAAAAGCGGGTCTTTTTTATGATTTTATTCAGTTCTGACAAGAGTCGCAATTATCACAGTTTTCGCAGTCGGGGAAGAGAGTGTGATCATACTCGATGCCGTTTTTGTCATAATAATCCTTTACGGCAGCCTTTACGGCTTCTTCGGCAAGCACGGAACAGTGGAGCTTGTGAGCCGGAAGTCCGTCAAGGGCTTCAACGACCGCTCTGTTCGTAAGCTCGAGCGCTTCGGAAACGGGCTTGCCCTTTATAAGCTCGGTAGCCATGGAACTTGTTGCGATAGCGGAGCCGCAGCCGAACGTGTTGAACTTTACGTCGGTGATGATATCGTTTTCGATTTTTAAGTATATCTTCATGATATCGCCGCATTTTGCGTTGCCTACTTCGCCCACGCCGCTTGCGTCGTCGATTATGCCTACATTTCTCGGGTGCTGGAAATGATCCATTACTTTTTCACTGTATAACATATTGTTTTTTGCCCTCCTTTAAATCATGCCAAACGGGTGACATTTCCCTTAAATACTCTACAACTTCTTTAACTGCTTTGATAATATGCTCAACTTCATCCATGGTATTTTCTTCACAGAGCGTGAGCCTTAAAGAGCCGTGCGCGATCTCATGGGGGCGCCCTATGGATAACAGCACATGGCTAGGGTCGAGAGAGCCTGAAGTGCAGGCCGAACCCGACGATGCGCACACGCCCTTAGCGTCCAAAAGAAGGAGAAGTGACTCGCCCTCGATGCCCTCAAAGCACATGTTGACGTTTCCCGGCAGGCGGCAAGTCTTGTCGCCGTTTACTATTGAATGAGGTATCTCGGAAAGCCCCTCGATGAGCCTGTCGCGCATTTTAACAAGCTTATCACGATTTTCGTCTATCTTTGAGCACGCTTCGTCCAGCGCAGCGGCCATGCCCATAATGGCGGGGATATTTTCCGTTCCGGCACGCTTTCCTCGCTCCTGTGCGCCGCCCTCTATGATATTTGTAAGCGGTATCCCCACTCTTGAATAGAGCGCGCCAACGCCCTTGGGGCCGTGAAATTTGTGAGCGGAGAGCGAAAGCATATCTATATTCTGCTCTTTAACATTGATTTTTATATGACCTACCGCCTGGACCGCATCAGTATGGAAAATAACGCCGCGTTCCTTGCACACCGCGCCTATCTCTGCTATCGGCTGTATCGTGCCGATCTCGTTATTAGCGTACATTACGGTTACGAGAGCAGTATCGTCGCGTATTGCGGCGGCCACCTCGGAAGCTGTGATTATGCCGCATTCGTGCGGGTCTAAAAGCGTTACCTCGAAGCCCTGTTTTTTAAGCTTGTCGAGCGTGTGGAGTACTGCATGGTGTTCAAATGCAGTTGAAACGATATGTTTTTTACCTTTTTTGGCGCCGAAAGTCGCTGCTGATATTATAGCCTGATTGTCCGCCTCGCTGCCGCCTGAGGTAAAGTATATCTCACGCGGTTTTGCGCCAAGTTCGGCAGCTACGCGCGCTCTGGCGTCTTCAAGCGCTTCGGCGGCCGTTTGACCTATCGAATGAAGGCTTGACGGGTTGCCGTAAACTTCATTCATATAGGCAGTCATTGCATCTATTGCCGTGCGGCTCATTTTTGTTGTGGCCGCATTATCTGCATAAATCTGCATAAAATCACCTTCTGAAGTTCATAAAATAAGTTGATGTACAGCAGTCTTATCTGCTAAAGGGAATTATAGCGCAATAAACCTATTAAGTCAATAGGAAAATGCTTTTTTGTGAACTTGAACACAACGCATAGTACATATGTTGACGGCTTAGTATATATTTGCTATTATTTTAAATATAGAAGTATATTTAATACAGCGGGAAGTGAAAAATGCTTAATCAGTTTTCAAGATCACAGCTTATATTGGGCACAAAAGCCATGGAGAGTCTTCGTGCATCGCGCGTAGCCGTGTTCGGCGTCGGCGGCGTTGGCGGCTGTACGGCGGAGGCACTGGCGCGCGCGGGAGTCGGCGCGCTGGACATCGTTGACTCTGACAAGGTGAGTATCACTAACCTTAACAGGCAGATACATGCTCTTCACAGCACGATAGGTCAGTATAAGGTCGATGCGGCGCGTGCGCGCTGCCTTGATATAAACCCAAATCTAAGGATAAACACGCATAAGGTCTTTTATACGCCCGAAACGGCGGATAAGTTTGATTTTTCGGATTATGACTATGTAGTTGACGCGATAGATACCGTTACCGGAAAGCTGTGTCTTATAGAGAACGCTGTCAAAGCCGATGTTCCCGTAATAAGCTCGATGGGCGCGGGAAATAAGCTTGATCCGACGGCGTTTGAGGTTTCGGATATCTATAAAACGTCTGTATGTCCGCTTGCAAGGGTAATGCGGCGAGAGCTGAAAATGAGGGGGATAAAGCGCTTAAAAGTCGTATATTCAAAAGAGCCTCCCGCTTCATTTGCCGCAGGGGAAGCGCCGGATGAAGAAATGACGTCCGGTACTCGACACGCGCCGGGCAGCGTATCGTTCGTGCCTCCGGTAGTTGGTTTTATAATCGCTTCGGAAGTCATAAAGGATATTATAAAAAACAATTTAGATACAGGTGATGAAAAATGAAGACTATTGAAACAAATAATGCCCCTAAAGCAATAGGCCCGTATTCGCAGGCCGTGGAAGCCGGAGGTTTTATATTTACTTCGGGACAGATACCCATTGATCCGAAAAGCGGGACACTTGTTGACGGCGACATCAAGGCCCAGACAGAGCAGGTAATAAAAAATCTCGAAGCCGTTTTGAAGGCGGCGGATGCAAAACTTTGCGACGTTGTAAAGACGATGTGCTTTTTACAGAGCATGAATGATTTTACTGCATTTAACGAAGTATACGAAAGATTCTTTTCCCACAAGCCCGCAAGAAGCTGCGTGGAAGCTGCAAAACTTCCGAAAGGCGCGCTTGTAGAGATAGAGGTAATTGCACATAAGCGCGCTTAGAATGAACAAATCAAATCAATAAAAAAGCCGCGAGCTTTAATAAAGCCCGTGGCTTTTTTAAATAAAGTATTCGATCGTACTATCCTCGGTAAGCTTTGTGGTTTCGTTAAATAGAATAACTGCCTCTCGAAGCTTTGGATCGCCCAGCGAATAAATATCGCAGGTTTCCTTATTGAAATAAGTGAATGGCACTATGCGATTATAAAACGTGGGATGGTTCAAAGTAATATGTATATCGCTGTGGGGAAAGGCCTCTGTTTCGTAGTAAGGGTCAAACATAAGTATGTTTTCTTCGCGAACGCCGGTAAGGAGAACATAATGCTCCACGTCGTAAAAGAGACGGACGACTGCGACGCCGTTTCTTTTCAGAGCGTCGTTTATGAGACTGTCTTGACCGATAAATACTTTTTTGCCGCGCAGATATCTTGAGGAAACAGGCATATATCCCACTTTTCCCAAGCCGTCGAGCCAGCCGCTTAAAAACATCATAGCCATATGAGACGTTCCGCTTTTGCCCTGTGCGCCATCGCTTGTGTAGCAGTCAAGAGAGTAAAGCATAATGTTTCGTATAATATCCGGCGCGATTTCCTCACGCTCAAAAAGTACGCTCAGAGCGTTTAAAAGAGACGTCGGGCCGCAGTCGTATTCTGATAATTGATAATGAAGCGGATTTTTCATAAAAGAGCCCCTTTGATAAAATGCTTTTTTAGCGCGCCTAAACGATAGTTCCTCCGCCGAACACGACGTCGCCGTCATATAATACGACGGCCTGACCGCGCGTAACAGCGCGCTGCGGCGTTTCGAATTCAACTCTTATGACGTCTCGGTCAAGCTGAGTGACTAAAGCCGGAGACTCGGGATGACGGTAGCGCACCTTGGCCGTAAGACGTATGGGAGAGGTTATTTCTTTTACGGGGATAAGGTTTATGTTCTTTGCGATAAGCACGTTTGAAAAAAGCTCGCTGTTTTTTGAAAGCGTGACCGTATTATCAAGCGGATCTATTTTTGACACATATACGGGCTCGGGCATGGAAAGCCCAAGTCCTTTTCTTTGTCCTACGGTGTATCTTATTATGCCCTTATGTCTGCCCAGCACATGTCCGCTTATATCTATAAAATCGCCCTCGGGGTACGTTCTGCCCGTGTATCGTTCGATAAAATCGGCATATTTTCCGTCGGGGACAAAGCATATATCCTGGCTGTCGTGCTTTTTGGCGTTTACAAAGCCGTTTTTTTCGGCGATCTTTCGTATCTGCGCTTTCGTCATGGCGCCTAGCGGGAATATCGTGTGCTTTAGCTGCTCCTGCGTCATTGAATAGAGCACGTAGCTTTGGTCCTTTTTTGGATCGGAGCCTTTTTTTAAAAGATATCGTCCCGATTTTTCGTCGAATTCGATCCTCGCGTAATGTCCCGTTACGACGCGGTCGCAGCCGAGCTCTTGCGCGCGAAGGAACATCTTGTCAAATTTCAGATATCTGTTGCAGTCTATGCACGGATTGGGGGTCATGCCGTTTTCATATGCATATATAAATCTTTCGATAACATATTCCTTAAATTTATCGGAAAAGTTAAAGACATAGTGCGGTATGCCGAGAGAGCGGGCGACTGCGCGCGCATCTTCCGCATCGTCAAGAGAACAGCAGGTGCGTTCGTTTGAAACTTTTATATCCTCGTTTGAAAACAGCCGCATAGTAACGCCTATGCAGTCATATCCGTTTTCTTTCATGATAAGAGCTGCAACGCTTGAGTCTACGCCGCCGCTCATTGCAATAATTGCCCTGTTGTTCATAATGAAAGTTACCTCTTTTTTATATATTGCCGACTTAAGTTAAATAAGCCCGGGGTCGCGCTTTGCGCTTCCTATGTCTGTTACTATCCTGTAGCCTGCGCTTTCTATGCGCCGTCGGAGGCATCCGAGGCACTGAGCCGATTCTTCTCCGGTGCATATCTTATTCTCATAAAGCTCGTAAAGCGCTCTCGTTCGCACGGGGGAGAGATTAGGCATAACTACGTTTGCGCCCGCACGAAGCCCCATCTCGCGTCCCTCGGGATGAATAGTGCCGAGCGCCGTTGTCGCTGGGATAAGCGCATAGGGGAACATAAGGCGAAGTATGGAAATGAGGCTCAGCGTAAGCGGAAAGCTGCCGTTTTCCTTATCGGCGAACGGAGTGGCGGGATGCGTAATATATGGTCCTATGCCGATCATTTCAGGCTGAAGCTGTTGCAAAAAACGCAGATCCGCAACAAGATCGTCAAGCGTCTGATAAGGCGAGCCTACCATGAATCCCGATCCAACCTCAAAGCCGATCTCTTTCAGATCATAAAGGCACTTTTTCCTGTTTTTAAGACTCATGCTTTCGGGGTGAAGCTTTTTATAATGCTCTTCTTCGGCAGTTTCATGCCGCAGAAGATAGCGGTTTGCACCTGCTTCAAAATAGGCGCGGTAACTCTCTTTAGGCTTTTCACCCACGGAAAGCGTTATGGCGCAGTCGGGAAAGCTTTCTCGCACGGCAGAGATGATATCGCACATCACGTCGTCTTTGAAATAAGGGTCCTCTCCTCCTTGAAGCACAAAGGTGCGAAAACCGAGAGCGTAGCCTTCCGTGCAGCATTCAAGTATCTCGTCTTTTGAAAGCCTGTACCGAAAAAGAGTTTGATTGCCCCTTCGTATACCGCAGTAGTAGCAGTTGTTTTTGCAGTGATTGGTAAATTCAATAAGACCGCGTATATATACTTTATCGCCGTATATGGAACGCCTTACGTCGTCTGCACAGCTGTAGAGCGCATCTTTTTCGCTTTCGCAAAGCATGATCTCTTTAAGCTCGCTGTCCGAAAGCGTGCGCTCGTCTTTAAGCTTTTTTATCAAGCCTTTTAAATCCGTCATTTGTCCGTTACTCCCAAATGCTTTATACGTTTATAATATCATATAAGACAAATAAAATATACAGCTGATCAAAAACTGCGTCAAATATATTAAACCTATATGAATAATATGATTAAATTGTATGTCCGATCGTTGTTTTTGTCAAGAAAAAGAAAAAATATATATTCGTATTGACAAGAGAAAAAAGGAGTGCTATAATTAAGCCTATAAAATAGCTAGGTTTAATGGGAATTAAATCAAGGAGGTAATTCGATGAGACCGATAAGCCTTTGGGCGCGATGTTGAAGGTGAAACATCGCGTAACCGAATATATATAAAGATAAATATAAAAAAGGAGAATAAACCATGAAAGTATATAATAAAATAACTGACCTTATAGGCAATACTCCGCTTTTAAAGCTTGAAGGCTTTTCAAAAAAGCGCGGACTTCTGACTGATGTTTACGCAAAGCTCGAATACTTTAATCCGGCAGGCAGCGTTAAGGACAGAATTGCAAAAGCAATGATAGACGACGCCGAAGAGAAGGGCGTTTTAAAGCCGGGCGCGGTAATAATAGAACCTACGAGCGGAAATACAGGCATAGGCCTTGCGTCGGTAGCGGCTTCGAGAGGATACAAAATAATACTTACAATGCCTGAAACAATGAGCGTTGAGAGAAGAAATCTTTTGAAAGCATACGGCGCGCAGCTTGTTTTAACCGACGGCTCTAAAGGTATGAAGGGCGCTATTGAAAAGGCAAAGGAGCTTTCGGAGAGTATAGAAAACAGCTTTATCCCCAGTCAGTTTACAAATCCGGCAAACCCGGCGATACATAAGGCGACTACGGGTCCCGAGATCTGGAGAGATACAGACGGAAAGGTAGATATATTTGTAGCCGGCGTCGGCACTGGCGGTACGCTTACGGGCGTGGGCGAATACTTAAAGAGCCAAAATCCCAATGTTAAGATCGTGGCCGTCGAGCCCTCTACATCGCCTGTGCTTTCAAAGGGTACTGCGGGACCGCATAAGATACAGGGCATAGGAGCCGGCTTTGTTCCCGATACGCTCAACACCGATATCTATGACGAGATAATCCCCGTTGACCACGAAGACGCCTTTTCGGTGGGACGCGAGCTTGCAAAGGAGGAAGGGCTGCTTGTAGGCATTTCGTCGGGCGCGTCTCTATGGGCTGCCTCGGAGCTTGCAAAGCGTCCCGAAAACAAGGGGAAAGTGATAGTCGCGCTGCTTCCGGATACAGGCGAGAGATACCTTTCCACTGCAATGTTCAGTGAGTGATATATAAAAACAAAAGTCTCGGGTCATACGGATGATCCGAGACTTTTATTATTTTTCACAGCAGTTGTATTCGCGGTTAAGCAGATCGCATATCGTTATGCTTTCAAGATAATTATTGATCATGGAGTCGAGACGCTCCCACATCGGAAGCGTAATGCATTTTTCGGCATGGTCGCATACGCTTGCTTTGTCTCCCACGCAGGACACGGGCGAAAGGCTCAGCTCCGTAAGTTTAAGTATACTTCCTACAGTGTACATATTGGGTTCTTTTGTGAGAGTATAGCCGCCGCCTTTTCCGCGCACCCCTGAAACAAATCCGGCTTTGCTTAAAATAGCCACAATGCTTTCAAGATATTTTTCCGAGATCTCATGGCGGGCAGCAATATCTTTGAGCGGCACAGATCCCTGTCCTTCATGCTCTGCAAGGTCCAGCATTACGCTCAGGGCGTGACGCCCCCTTGTTGATATCATCATGTTAGTATACCTCCCCTATAAACCTAGTATATCACAGGGTTTTTTTAAAATCAATAAATATTTTTTACAAAACGGTGTGTCAGGAAGCGAATGCTTTGGTATAATAGCTAAGGATGTTTATGCATATAAAAAAGGAGATTTGTTGATGTTCACGCGTGAACGCAATATAGAAGTAACAAATTTTGATATATACACGCCAAAGCTGCCTGCGGGGAGCGCGCTTAAGATCGCGCTTATAAGCGACCTTCACAGCTATATGTACAGAAACGAGCAAGACAGCATTTTATCGCTTATTTTTTCACAGTCGCCCGATATTGCCTTGCTTGCCGGAGATATCGTTGACGAAAAAATATCCGAGCGCGGCGCGTATGTTTTTGCACAAAAGCTTGCGCCCCGCATACCGTCGTTCTACGTGACGGGGAACCACGAATACAGACGAGACGATGTGCCTAAGATAAAAGAGGATATGGCGCGGTTCGGAATAAAGGTGCTTACTAACGAATACGTGAGACTGAACGTTTCGGGCTGCGAATTCATTTTGGCCGGTCTTGACGACGAAAGCGGCTATGAAAGCGCCGAGCTTTGGCTTGAGGACGCAAAAAAGGCGCTTGAGCCGCTTAAAGCGGAGCGCCTTGCGAAGATACTTCTCCTCCATAAGCCGCATATGGCAAGATACTTTGCGGGATACGGTTTTGACGCCGCGCTCAGCGGTCATACGCACGGGGGGCAGATACGAACGCCGTTTAAGAAACGCGGCTTATATTCTTCCGGCCAGGGGCTTTTCCCCGAGCTTAGCGAAGGGGAGTACGATGTTGACGGATTAAAGCTCATAATAAGCCGGGGATTGGCAATAGAGCGCCATTTGCTGCGCTTATTCAATCCTCAGCAGCTTGTGATAGTAACGCTTATGGGCAAGTAACGCTATTCGAGCGGCTTTAAAGGAAGCATAAAACCGTCAAGCTCGCGGCTGCATATGTCTCCGCCTATAACGCGTCCGTCTTTGGTAATGAGATCTGCGTATACGGTATATTCGGCTTCATCGAAGTTGTGTATTTGATAAGTGTATCTCATGCAGTGCTCACCGCGGTATGGCTCAAGGTCGAAGCCGACTGCTTTCTGAAGCTCGTTATAGCGCGAATAGACGTCGCCGAAGTCATCCGGTATTTGTATCTCTTCTGTTTCTAAAGGGTCGGGATTTACGAGATAGCCCATGCTTTCAAGGTAGAATACGCGCTGTTCATTGTTTGAGATCCCCGTCTTTTCATCAGCTTCTGCCGAAACAGAAGCGCTTTTTTGCAGGCTTTGCGCGAACATAAAAGCGCCGACAATGAGACATGCAGCTATAAAGAATATAACGGCGCGCTTTTTTGTGGCCTTAAAAGTAAAAATAAACATACACTCACTTCCTTTTCTTTAAGATATATATTTTCAAAACTTAAAAATATGATAAAGAGGTAGCGGCATGAGACTTGACAAAATGCTTTCGGAATGTACAAGCGAAAGCCGAAGCGAGATAAAAAAGCTGATAAGACAGGGGAGGGTAAGCGTGAACGCCGTGCCCGTGCGCTCGCCCGATATGAAAATAGACGAAACGCGCGATACTGTAACGCTTGACGGAAGAACTATTGAGTATAAGCCGTATCTTTATATCATGCTAAATAAGCCCGCAGGATACGTAAGCGCGACACAAGACAAGGCCGAGCGCACCGTGATGGAGCTTTTGCCCGAAGAATATAAGGGCCGCTCGCTTTTCGTGGCGGGCAGGCTTGACAAATATACAACGGGCCTTATGATACTGACGAACGACGGTCAGTTCGCACATGAGGCATTGTCGCCAAAGTCCCATGTAAAAAAGACATATCTTGTTACGCTTTCTTGCCCGGTAGGCGAAGATGATGTGAAGGCGTTCAAAGACGGCATATACATCGAAGGCGGATATCTTACAAAGAGCGCAGAGCTTGTTATAACGGGAGAGCGCAGCGCAAGAGTTACAATAAGCGAGGGAAGGTATCATCAGATAAAGCAAATGTTCGGCGCGAGAGGGAACAGCGTAGTCGAGCTTAGGCGCATATCCTTCGGCGGACTTAGGCTTCCCGATGATTTAAAAGAAGGCAGCGCAAGGGAGCTTAGCGATGAAGAACGCGCGAGTGTTTTTGTTAAAATCGATTGATTTTGAAAATGTTTTTTGTGCAATGAGTAAAATTTTCCGATTTGATACATTTTAACGTCCGCACATCGTTTTTTGTGGTAATATATATTCATGCAAAAAAATACGGGGGTAATAAAGATGTCCGGATTATTGCTTAAAGGAGTATCAAAACGTTACGGAAATGGGATAAACGCCGTTTCCAATTTCAATCTCGAACTGACAAAAGGCGAGCTTACAGTTCTTGCGGGTCCGAAGGGCTCGGGAAAAAGCACCATTATCAATATGATCTGCGGATTGGAAACGGCTGATGAAGGAGAAATATTCATAGATCAGCACAACTGCGCGGGGTTACTTCCCAAGGAGAGAGAAGTCGCCGTTATATTTCCCAGTCATACTTTTTATCCGGGGCATACAGTATATGATAATCTCGATTTCAGCTTAAGGCTTGTTAAGTGCTCCAAAGAAGAACGTCATAACAGGATAATGAAAACGGCGGAGGATATGGGCATATCCGATACGCTTAAAAAGCTTCCGGAGAATCTTACTTCGGCGGAAAGCTTTAACCTTATACTTGCGCGCGCCGTGATAAGGGAGCCTAAGATCATACTGATAGACGAGCCGTTTCCCGATATTCCGTCGCCTGAGCAGGAGCTCTTTTGGAACGCCATAGTAGAGGTCAATAAAAAATTCAGGTACACAGTGATAGTTGCGACAAATAATCCCGAGCAGGCGCTTGCCATAAAGGCGCGTACCGTTGTACTCAAAAACGGATATATACAGCAGATAGACAGCGTTGAAAAAATCTACGAAAATCCGACGAACGTCTATGTGGCGCAGTTTATAAACAAATTCAATATGACGACGACGGAAGGCGTGCTGAATGAGAACGAAGAGGGCGGATTGGAGCTTTTTATTGATAAAGCATCTGTAGTGATACCTATTGACGCCCCCGAAAACAAAAAGCTTAAAAGCTATGTTGAACGCGAAGTTACGGTAGGTATCCGCCGCAATCCGCTAAGGCCCGAAAAAAACGCGGAAAAGGGCGTCAAGGGTAGAATAGAAGAGATAACGGAAGAAAACGGAGTAAGAAAAGGGCTTTTTAAGAGCAAATTATTTGAAGCAAATATAACAATAGATGAGACTATAAAAAAAGGCGACAAAGTTGCTCTTCAGGCAGGCAAAGGCTCATTCTTTATATTTGACAGAGACACCGGCAAAACGATATTTTGACTCAAAAAAGAAAGCGCGAACAAAAATTCGTCGCTTTCTTTTTTATAGCAAAAAAACTTTTGACAAGGTATTGTATTTCTTGAGAATTTACTATAAAATATAATGTGAGATTATGTAGAATTATTGTGCATAATAACATAATACAGTTGATTTGCATAAGATTTTAGCCATATGTCAGGTGTTTGCGCCGTCAAAATTTACCGCAGACGGCAGCAGTCTGTTATCCGATGCGGCGGTTTGGGAGGTTAAAATGTCGGGAAGATTGTTTCAGGGCGTTATACATGAGATGAAGGACGCGGTTGACCGCACTATCGGCGTGCTTGATGAAGCAGGTACCGTTATCGCCTGCACTAATCTTGCTATGATGGGCACATCACGTGACGAGGTGTCCGTAAATGTAAATCAGGGATTTGAAAAGCTTGTTCAAAGCGGATATACGTATAAGCCTTTCGGCACGAAAACGCATCTTGATTTTATCGTTTTTGTCGAGGGTGAGGACGAGCTTGCGTTAACGTTTGCAAATATGATCGGCGTTTCTTTGAACAGCGTAAAGCAGTATTATGATGAAAAATATGAAAAGAGCACCTTTGTAAAGAATATTATTTTAGACAACGTGCTTTTTGACGATATTTACGTTAAGAGCAAGGAGCTTCATTTTCAAAATGATACGAGCCGCGTTGTATTTCTTATACGAACCATCGATTCGACCGATTTTTCGGTGTTTGACATCATTTCAAATCTGTTCCCGAACAGGAACCGCGATTTCGTCGTAAATATCAACGAAAACGATATCGTACTTGTAAACGAAGTAAAAAGCACAGCTACTCTAAAGGATTTTGAAAAAACGGCGCGCACTATAGTTAATACGCTGCACGGTGAGCTTTTTGTAAAATCCATTGTCGGCATCGGCACGATGGTGACCGACTTAAAGGATCTTGCGCGCTCCTTCAAGGAGGCTGAAATAGCGCTCGAGGTCGGCAAAATATTCGACGAGGAGAAGCTTATAATAAGCTATGAGAATCTGGGTATAGGCCGCCTTATATATCAGCTTCCCACGACGCTGTGCGAGATGTTTTTGCAGGAAGTATTAAAGAAGGGCTCGCTTGAGTCGCTTGACAACGAGACTTTGTTTACGATACAGAAGTTCTTTGAAAATAACCTGAACGTATCGGAAACGTCGAGAAAGCTGTTCGTGCATCGAAATACGCTTGTGTACAGGATAGAAAAAATAAGAAAGATCACGGGACTTGATTTAAGAGAATTCGACCATGCGATCATTTTCAAAGTGGCGCTTATGGTAAAGAAATACTTAACGTCAAATCCGACAAAGTTTTAATAAATCGAACGATAAGCTAAGTATTTTAAGATGCTTTAAAGAACGCGGGGAGATCTCGCGTTCTTTTTTAATATCGCGTTTTTTATCTTATAACGAATTACGAGGCATAATTATGAATAAAAAGTTTCTTTTTGTGAATGTTATGTGAATTTTGCGGCTTTAAGCGCTTTTTTGCTTGAAAAGTCGGCGCATAATTATTATAATAGCGATAATCGGTGAAAAAACGCTTGTTTGTATACTGCGGTTTTGCAGGGCAAAAGGGGGTCTTAAAATGGTACTGTTCAACAAGGTCACCAAGACGTATGCAAACGGCACAAAGGCTCTTGAAAATGTTAGTTTCAGAATAGATCAGGGCGAATTTGTGTTCATAATCGGCACTTCGGGCGCAGGAAAAACTACAATAACTAAACTTATAACACGCCAGGAAGCGTTTGACTCCGGCGAGGTCGTAGTAAATAAATATAGGCTTAAGACTTTAAGAAACAGCCAGATACCGTATCTTCGCAGAACGGTGGGCGTAGTCTTTCAGGATTTCAGGCTTATCGACAATAAAACGGTATATGAAAACGTGGCTTTTGCCATGCGCATAGTAAACGCGCCGGCTAAGGAGATAAGGGCAAGAGTGCCTCATGTGCTTTCGCTCGTGGGGCTTTCGCATAAGGCGAAGGCTTATCCCACGCAGCTTTCTGGCGGTGAACAGCAGCGTGTGGCCATAGCCAGAGCGATAATAAACTCGCCGTCGATACTTATCGCGGATGAGCCTACAGGTAACGTAGACCCAAATATGTCGCGTGAAATAATGGACCTTTTCCAGGCGATAAACGATCGCGGCACAACTATAATCGTCGTAACGCACGAGCTCAGTCTTGTGAGACGAATGAAAAAACGCGTTATTCAGCTTGACGGAGGACAGATTCTTTACGATAAGGTTGGTGTCGGGCAGGAATGAAAAGAATAAACGCATTTTACTTTATTAAAGAAGGTCTGAAAAACACCTTCACACAGGGCTTTATGGGTATAGCGTCGATAGCGATACTGCTTTCGTGTCTTGTCATAATAGGTATATTTATTTTAACTACTGAAAATATAGACTTAAATCTTAAAAATATAGAGGAACAAGACGAGATAGTTGCATTTGTAGACGAGGTGCTCACTTTGGAAGAGGCGCAGGACTTGAAATATGTCATTGACGCCGTTCCTCATGTAAAGGAGAGCATATTCGTATCGAATTCCGAGGCTTTAAAGACATTTGAGGGACAGCTGGAGGGCGCGGATGATATCATGGCCGAGCTTGAGAGCGACAACCCGTTACGCCATTCTTACAGAATTTTTGTAGACGATATCGAGGACAGCGGCGCTGTTGCCGAATCGGTAAAAATGATCCCCGGCGTTATCAAGGTACGTCATAACGAATTTGTTACGAATAATATAATCAGCCTAAGAAACGTATTTTCGATAGCGGCATTTGCCTTTTTCATTATACTTCTTGCGCTTTCCGTATTCATTATATACAATACGATACGCCTTGCCACTGTTGCGCGGCGCAAGGAGATAAACATAATGAAATTCGTGGGCGCGACGAACTGGTTCATTAGGTGGCCGTTTGTCATCGAGGGTCTTATAATCGGGCTTCTTGCGGCAACTCTTGCATATTTTTGCTCGTGGTACTTATATACATATTTTGTTGACAACGTATTTGAGGGCATAAATATTGTTAAGCTGCTTGATTTCGGTGCGATGAGCGGAACGCTTGCGCTTATATTCTATGGAGTGGGAATACTGATAGGCGTTATAGGCAGCGCATTTGCGATAAGGAAATACCTCAAAGTCTGATAAAAGGAGGTAAACATGAAAAAGAAGAAGTGGATAGCTGTTATTGCAATAGTGATCGTTGTTGCCTTCCTTATTATGGCCGTTCTGCCAATGGCTACGAACTTCTCTGCGTCTGCAGCGAATGACATTTCATCAAAGAAAAATCAGCTTACGTCACTGGCTTCACAAAAATCGAAAATCCAGAATGAGATAAACGCCATAAAAAACGACAAAAGCAATGAAATGGCGTATAAAGATAAGCTTGAGCAGGAGATAGCGCTTACCGAGCAGGAGATCAAGACTTTAAACGCGCTTATTGCCGATTATGAGACTCAGATAAGCGAGAAGCAGACGGAGATAGATGAGCTTCAGATAAAGCTTGACAATCAGATAGCGCAGTTTAAAGGGCGCGTTCGCGTAATGTATGAGGACGGAGAGTCGTCATATCTTGAGGTGCTTTTAGAATCAACTTCATATTTTGCGTTTCTTACGCGCATGGAATTTGTAACAAGCATAATGGAGCGCGACAACCGCCTTATTGATGATATGAAGGCCACGAGCGCGCAGCTTAAGGCCGCAAAGGCCGAACTTGAGACCAGCCTCTCCGAAACTGAGGACGCAAAAGCCCAGATCGTTGAAAAGCAGCAGGAGCTTCAGCAGAGAAGCGCCGAAAGCCAGGCGATAATAGATAAGCTTACGAATGACGAGGCGTATTTGAAGGAGCAGTATTCCATAGCAGAAAAAGAAGCAAATCAGGTGCAGGCCGAAATAGACAGGATCTTAGCCGAACAGAAGAAAACGCAGGCCGCGAAGGAATACGTCGGAGGCGTGTTCGGTTGGCCGCTTCCGGGATACTCAACGATATCGTCTCCTTTCGGAATGCGCTTTCATCCGACGCTTAAAGTTTACAAGCTTCATACGGGCGTAGACCTGCCCGCGCCGAAAGGTACCAAAATAGTGGCGGCAAACGCCGGTACCGTTATCACATCCACGCGGAACGGGGCATACGGAAACTACGTGGTCATTGACCACGGCGGCGGCAGGACGACGCTTTACGCTCATATGAGCTCGAGAAGCGTTTCGACGGGGCAGACGGTAACGAAAGGACAGCAGGTCGGAACGGTGGGCTCTACGGGATACGCTACCGGCAATCATCTCCATTTTGAGATAAGAATAAACGGCTCGCTCGTCAATCCCATGAGTTATTTCAAATAGATCCGTAGAACTAAATCCTAAGTACGCCGCGTATGGATATATGCGGCGTATAACTTTTTAAGAGTCAAATAATATTTGAAAGGCAAATGATATATGAATAACGACAGAAAAAAAGTAAGCATAGGTACTTTGATCTGGGCCATGCTACTCGTATGTATCGTAACGGCAGCGGCGTGCGGATTTTTTTTCAAATCGGGCGCGTCGGCATCGGCGTTCACCTCGCATAATTCGGGCCTTGCATCAAAGGTAAGCGAAATAAACGCCATTGTAGACAATTATTATATAAATCCGGAGGGGGAAACTGTCGTCGATCATGAAAATATGGAGGACGTAGCGCTGTTTATGTATATCCGTGCGCTGGGCGACAGATATTCTTATTATACGAATGCCGAGGGGAGAAAGCGTCAGAACGAAGAAACCGAGGGGCATTTTACCGGTATAGGCGTTACCGCTACGGCGACTGATGACGACCTCATAGAAATAATCGAAGTATACGAGGATTCCCCCGCAAAAGAGGCGGGACTTCTCACGGGCGATATAATAATCGGAGTTGACGGCACGAGCGTTTACGAGGTGGGATATCAAAACGGAGTTGACCTTGTGCTGGGAGAGGCTGATACCGACGTGCAGCTTGACGTTTTAAGGGGAGAGGAAGAGCTTTCCTTTGTTATAACGCGAAAAACGATAGATGTTGACGCCGTAAACTTTAGGATGCTTGAGGGGAATATAGGCTACATACGCATAAGAAGCTTCAACGACGTAACATACGACGGTTTTACCGACGCATTAAACGAGCTTGATAAACTGACAAACGGCGCAGGACTCTCGGGTATAATATTCGATTTAAGGAACAATACAGGCGGCGGGCTTCAGAGCATAGTCAGCGTACTTGACGAGATACTGCCCGAGGGCGATATAGTAAAACTTGTAGATAAAGAAGGACACGAAAAAGTGTATGCCTCCGATTCAAAAGAGATAGACGTTCCGATGTGCGTGCTTGTTAACGAATCGACTGCCAGCGCGTCGGAGCTGTTCGCGGGTTCTCTGAGGGATTATAATAAGGCGCTGATAGTCGGCACGAGGACGTACGGAAAGGGCTGCGCCATTTCAACTTTCCCGTTAAGCGACGGAAGCGTGATATCAATAGTTACGGAGATGTATTATACGGCTTCGGGAGCGAATTTTGAAGGCGTGGGCATAGAGCCCGACGTCGTAGTAGAGCTCTCCGACGAGCAGAGGAGACATATATTCGCGCTTAACGAGAACGAAGACCCGCAGATGCGCGCCGCGCTCGATATACTGGAAGGCGAATAAGATAAAAAGATAAAGGCTTAAAAGCTTTTATCTTTTTTTCACATTTAAAGTAAAAATTATTGTACTGATTTTCATAATATGGTACAATAAATAAAATAACATTTGAAAACCGGTGTCGGATCATGGCATAAACTTTAAAAATTTTCGGAGGTGCGCAAATGTATTCAAAGCTTTTTGAGGAAGGAAAAATAGGAAAACTAAAGATAAAGAACCGTCTCGTAATGACGGCTATGGAGCACGGTCTTGCCAATCTTGACGGTACCCCGTCAGAGGATATGATAGCCTACTACGAGGCGCGCGCAAAGGGCGGCGCGGGACTTATCATAACAGGCATCACCCGTATAAACGACGAGCACGGTCCCGGCGCGCTCTGTCAGCTTTCCGTAACGAAGGACAGACATATCGAGCCGCTCTCGCGTCTTGCTCAGGCCGTTCAGAGACACGGCACGAAGATATTCATCCAGCTGCAGCATCCCGGCCGCGAGGGAATGATAAAGCTCAATTCCGAGCCATTTTGCACCGCCCCTTCCGCTATCGAGTGCAAGCTTTCACGTCAGCCCACGAGAGCGCTTGAGAACAGCGAAGTAAAAGAGCTCGTCGGGCAGTTCATAGACGGCGCCGTAAGAGTTAAGAAGGCCGGCTGCGACGGCGTTGAGATACACGCCGCTCACGGTTATCTTATCAATCAGTTTTTAAGCCCCTATACTAATAAGCGCGACGACGAATACGGCGGCAGCTTTGAGAACCGTATGCGCTTTATCACCGAGATAATAAAGGGAATACGCGAAAAGTGCGGCCCCGATTTCCCGATAAGCGTTCGCCTTACCGTTGACGAGTTTTTAAATCAGACCGGCGTAAAAGAGCCGTACATCGACTTAAAGGAAGGCATAAAGATATCAAAAGAGCTTGAAAAGCTCGGCATAGACGTGCTTGACGTAACCTGCGGTATGTATGAGACGGGCGTTACCTCGATAGAGCCCATATCCTTCCCGCAGGGTTGGAGAGGCAATCTTATAAAGGCCGTTAAAGACAGCGTTTCGCTGCCTGTTATCGCCGTTTCCGTTATCCGCGAACCCGAGGTTGCGAATTCCTATGTTGAAAACGGCATCGTGGACTTCGTAGCATCCGGCAGAAGCTGGCTTGCAGACGAGGACTGGGGCAGAAAGATGCAGGAGGGACGCGAGAAGGAGATACGCAAGTGCATATCGTGCATGCACTGCTTCGGAAGCCTTATGCAGGATATGATGAAGGGCGTACCGTTCGAGTGCGCCGTAAATCCGCGCCTCGGCCGCGAATACAAATACGGATTTGAGAAGCCCGATACTGAGGGTCATAAAGCGATAGTCGTAGGCGGCGGCCCTGCAGGCATGATCGCGGCTCAGACGCTTGCGATGCGCGGCACCGACGTTACGCTTTACGAAAAGGCCGACAAGCTCGGCGGTGCTGTAAATCTTGCTAAAATTCCTCCGCACAAGGAGCGTATGCAGTGGGTGACCGACTACTACGAAAACGAATTCGAGCGTCTCGGCGTTAAGGTGGAGCTGAATAAAGAAATAACGGCGGCCGATATAGAGGCTCAGTCGCCCGACGCAGTAATAATCGCGACAGGCGCGACTCCGGTAGTGCCGGAGAGCATTCCTGGAATTAAAAACGACAACGTATACACAGTTGAGGACGTGCTTTCGGGCAAGACTCAGCTTAAGGATAAGAATATCGTGCTTGTCGGCGCCGGCCTTACAGGCCTTGAAACGGCGGAATTTCTCTGCGCCGGCGGCAATAAGGTGACTGTCGCCGACATGGTAAAGAGAGCGGGTCAGGGCGCAAACCCCACCAATGTGGGCGACGTATCCATGAGACTTAGGAAGTTCGGCGTTAAATTTATGATGCTCCATTCATTAAAGGAGATAAAGGCCGACGGCGTCGTGCTTACCAATCTTGAGAGCAACGAGGACGTTACGGTTCCCGCCGACGCAGTAGTGCTTTCGCTTGGCGAAAAGCCGAACAACGCTCTTTACAACGAGCTTAAGGAAAAGGGAATAGACGTTCATATTGTAGGCAATGCTGTCCGCTCCGGCGTTATAGCTCCCGCAACGAGGACAGGCTACGAAACGGCAAGAAACCTCTTCGTAAAAAAGGATGAGGAGTTCGGCTTTGCCGCATCCGTTCCGATGCTCAAGAAGTTCATAAGCTACTCCATGATGTCGAATCAGGAAGGTCTGTATATGCTCTACATGACGGACCCCGCAGCTATAAAGAAGGCGCTTCCCGCACCCTTAAAGCCTTACAGTATGCCCGTAGTAATGATCTCGGCATGCGACGTACACGATCCTTCGTTCGCGCGCCCCTATCAGGAAGCCGTAATGTATATCCTCTGCTATCATGAGAAGCAGCTCGGATGGTACTGCGCTGCGCTCCTTTTAGGCGGAGCGGGCGCGGAGATGGCGACTCAGATAGGACGCGACGGCGGATATCCGAAGAAGCTCGGTGCGGAATTTGAGTTCCAGAAGGACGGGAACACCGCGAAGGTGATGATAGCAAGACACGGCGTTCAGATTCTCGACGCAAAAGTGGAGATAGGCGAATACAACAACCGCATTGCTCACGGCCTGTTCGGTAATCCCTCGCTTGACGAAAAGCAGTCGCAGGATATGTTCCTCTACATATACAACAGAAAGCAGGCGAGCATGGTAAAGAGCACCACCGAGTTTGATTATAAGAAATGGAAGCCCGGTTTTGCAACGATAAAGCTTCAGTCGAGCGTTGACGATGCGTGGAACGATCTGCCGGTAAGACACGTTATAGGCGGCGCATACTGCGTAAACGACCTCCTTTTAAAGAGCTTTGAGGTTGCCGCGAGCGTTCCCACGAAGGAAGTGCTTGCAAAGCTTATTTACGGACGCTACGATAAGAGCACATTCTTAAAGACCTTCAGAGACGAGATAAACTGATGATTTTATGAAGCGGCCTCAATTTTCGGGGCCGCTTTTCCCTTGTTTGCAAATAACTTAAAAAACAGGGTGATGATATGAAAAGACTGACGGCAATATTTCTCTGTGTTATGCTTATTCTTACGATGGCGCCTGCGGCTTTTGCACAGGATGACGCCTCTCTTACCATACTCGACGAGCCTTCAGGTCTTAAATGGGCGTAAACGAGTACGGCGAGCCGTTTCCGGGGCTTATATCGCATATGCCGGCAAGTCTGTCACAAGGCCTATACAAGGTAACTGTTTATCGGGAAACGGATAAAGAAGATGTAAGAATAGCTTATATGACTTTTTACGGCAGCGGATATAATTATTATTATTCTTCTTTCGTGAGCAATTTTGAAGAAAGCGGAAATTATTACTTCACCGTACAGACTGTGGGCGACGGTACGGAGTATGCAAGCAGCAATACGGTAAAGTCAGACACATGGCAGTTTATAGCCCCGACGGAGCGTATCCCCGAGGCTTACGGACTTTTTTGGAGCCTTGAAAAAGGGCGGTTCATGATGAACTGGGATTACGATGAAGCCGAGCTTGTATTCGGTACAAAGACCAGGATATTCTTTTCTCCCGATTTGAATGAAGAGCCCGTAGATATCGGAGGGACCGATTCCATGTCCGTAAGGAAAAGGACTTTTAAGAATACTGATTCATCATTACCGCCATCATACATTGCCAAATGGGGAACGGGGTATTACTTCTTTAAGGTTAAACTGATAAGCGGCGACCTTACAACGGCGCTTTGCAGCGAGTGGTCTGAAATGAGTGAGCCTATATATATTTCCGACAGTTCAGTCGCTTTGAATGATATTACAAAGCACATAGATGAAGACAGCACGTCTGAAGAGATCGAGGACGCAATAGAGCAGGTGAGAAATCTTGATACGGACAAGCTGGCCGTAAATATGACCGCGGATATCCATAATACTCAGGCCGCCGCACTGATCGACAAGCTCGAACGGCTTGCGAAAAGAACGCCGGAAGTGGAAGTGACCGACGACATGAGCGGCGTCATTGACGAAAACGACGTTTCGGTCATCGGCGCAGGGCTTAACGCCGAAGCGGGACAGTCGGTCGTGCTTAAAATCGACAGAGCCGAAAACGATCATGTACTGCCGACTATGTATAAGAATACGGTGAGCTTTTCAATGGATATCGTGGACGCAGAAACGAATGAAAGCATAATAACGGAGAACGAAGAGCTTTCGGTGCCCGTTAAGGTGTCGCTTCCGATACCGGACGGCATAAACCTTAATTTTCTTAATATTCTCCACCACCATGCAGACGGCTCGTATGAGGTGATACATCCCTATATAGACAGAGAAAAAAGAACGGCAACCTTTGTGCTGCGACATTTTTCCGACTTCTCTTTTGCGGAGTGCGAGGACGCGGAGG